>JBIIIE010000178.1:0-6029 GCA_044235135.1 Roseomonas sp.
GGCAAAAGGGCGCGTTGATCCAGATGGCGCAGTTCCGCTGCTGCTTGCGCAAAACCTGCCTCTGCCTGCTGCGCCAAATGCGCAGCGGCGCGGGCGAAGCCCGGGCTTGCAATCAGCGTTGCGGCTGGTGCGTCAGCCACACCTTCCGCAGCCAGCAGATCAAGCGGCAGATAAACACGATCGCGCGCCGCATCCTCATCCAGATCGCGGAGGATATTCACTAATTGCAGCGTGCGCCCAAGACCCAGACCGAAATCGGCGGCTTCCGGTGCGCCGAAAATTCGTACCGCCATGGCGCCAACACTGCCGGCGACGCGGCGGCAATAAAGGTTCAGCGCTTCGGTATCGGCGATGCGTAGGCTGGGTGTGGAATCGGTTTCCATCCCCGCGATCATCGCTTCGCATTCTTCGATTGGAAGCGCGAAGTTTTCGCGCGCCAGCGCCAATTCGCGCGAAAGCGCACAATCCGGCGCGCGGAGCTTGCCGCGCCAATCAGCCAGGAAGCGACGCTTTTCATCTTCCGGCATGGCACCATCGGCAATGTCATCCACGGCGCGGCAAAAGGCATAAACCGCCCAAAGCGCGCGGCGCCTTTCGCCCTTCAGCGCCGACATGCCACGCGCGAAGGAAGACCCCGCGCGCCCGACGCGCGCACTGACCAAAGCCGCATCGCTTGGGCCTGTGCCAATTGCCGCGCGAAAGCCATGCAAAAAATCAAGCCGCGATAGGGCAACCCGCCCCAATACCGGATCAGCCGCCCGCAGCCGCGCCAGCAGCCGTCGCGCAAGCGCGATAGTGACGCTGCTTTCTCGTGCCAGCCGCTTCGCTGCGATCAGTCGCGGCAAAGCAGCGGCGGCATCCAGCCTTTCCTCCACCTGATCAAGCGCGGCATCCAGCACGGCGCGGCGCGCCTCATTATTGGCGGGGTCGAAGAAGCGCGCCTCACCGCCGGCCAATGCCATCCAGGCTTCCGGCAGATAGACGCGCCCGATATCACGGCGATCCGGCACCAGATCCTGCAGATGATTGAGGATTTGCAGGGCGGTGCAAAGCGCGTCCGCTGCCGCGATGGCCTCAGCCCTTGTTTCTTCATGTAGGCGCAGCAACATCCGACCAACAGGATTGGCTGACCGTGCGCAGTAATCCTCCAAGCCTGCCCAATCCGCATAGCGCGCTTGCACCGCATCCTGCCGAAAGGCCGAGAGCATCAGCCGCGCCTCATCCGTGCCGCTGCCTGCGCGATGCAAGGCCGTGGCGGCGGGTTCATCAGTGGCGGGATCATCAAGCGCGGCTTCAAGTACTGCCAAGCGTCGCAGCTTTTCATCCGGGCTCAGCGCGGGATCATCGGCGATATCATCGGCGGTGCGCACAAAGCGATAAAAGCCCAGCACCTTCGGGCGGATTTCCGGCGCCAAAAGCCGGGATGCGACGGGAAAATTCTCAGACCCCTGGTCGCGCGTCGGCGCGCGGGAAGCAACGCTTTGTTGGTTCATGCCGCGCCACTGGCGGAATAGGCGCGGCCCTTCCAGCCGGCGGGGCGACCGATCAGCACACGCACCAGGGCAGTCCATTGAATGGCAAGGCCCACTAGCACGGCCAAGGGATGCAGCGGCACAGTCCACCATGCTTCACGCGTTTTGAAGGTAATGACAGCGCGCAACCCGAATACCAGCAGAATGGCAAGCGCCGCCTGCCATTCCGGCAGCAGAAAGAAAGGCCAGATATGCGCGCCGGCCAAAAGCGTGGTCCAGATCGGCAGGCCAACGGGTGTTGCCATGCCTTCATGCGCATTCTTGATGAAGCCGTTCCAACTGGTGCGAAAGCCATCATACATGCGGCATTCCGCGAGCGTCACACCTTCCACCATTTCGGTCCGGACGCCAGCGCCGCGCAGCTTGCGCGCCAGCTGCAAGCCATCATGAAGCGAGCCGCGAATTGCCCCGTGCCCACCAAGGGCTTCGTAGGCACCACGCTCGAAAAGGATCAATTGACCGCAGGCCGCGCCAAGCTCCGCACGACCCGTTTCAGCACGACCGCCACCGGGCAGATAGCCGATCAGCAGCAGATTGATCATGGGCACCGTGAGTGCTTCACCCAAACTACCAATGATCTGGCGTGGTACGCCTGTCACCATCGCCAATTTCTGCCGTGCGGCATGGCCACACATCGCTGAAGCGGCATCCCGCGCCAGCCGCACATCAGCATCAATGAACAGGAAATGCGTGCCGCGCGCCGCTTCCGCCAAACGCGCACAGGCATGTACCTTGCCGGTCCAGCCCTGCGGCAGCGGTGGGCAAGCAAGCAACCGCACCCGCGCATCCCGCGCGGCATAGGCGCCGACAATCGCTGCCGTACGGTCGGTGGACCCATCATCCATCACCAGCACTTCAATTGCGACACCGTGCTGCGCCAGCGCAGCATCAAGGCAGGCGGCGATATGCGCTTCCTCATTCCGCGCCGGTATCAGGATGGAGACCAACGCATCCTTGGGCGCCGGTCCCGCTGCCTTGGCCATGCGGCGGAGGTTATCCAGCGCGAAGCCAACCGGCATCAGCGCCAAGGCGAGCGCAATCCAGGGCAGGAAATCTGTCATGGCGCTGTCTCCGCGCGTTGTTCATGTCGGGGGTCGAAGCGTTCACCGCGCAGCAGCGCCTTGGCGCGCCGCCAGCTTTGATAAATCCCGCCCATGCCTTCCCGCCCCTGCACCAGGGTTTGAAAGGCCGCAGGATCACGCGCAATCGCATCGGCACTGAGCTTTTCCATCACGCCTGCCAAGGCATCAGACAGCATCGCCGTGCGTGCTTCACGCGGTGCTGCCAGCAGGTTGGTGGCCGGAATCGGTGAGCCGAAAGCCGCGAGCATTTCTGCCTTGCGCTCACTCCAGAAAGGGTAATCAAGTGCCAAGGGAACAAACACAGCCTCGGGCGCAATCTCCGGCAGGCGGATCATGCCAGGCGCAATCGGCACGGGCCTTTCGCGCGGATCACTGAAACGCCCCGGCGCATTGATCCACAGAATATGCGCAGGATCGGCCAGAACCTTTTCCACCACCCGCAAAAAGGCAACCGATCCGCGCGCCGATCCGGTTTCAATGCCAAAAACACCAAGCCGCTTCATGAAGCGATATTTTTCGAGCGCCGCCGCATCCATCGGCGTGAAAAGCGGTCGCTGCGGCAACAGCCGGCGATAGAGCAGCATGAAGGCAACGCCATCCCACCAGGAAGGATGATTGGCGAAAATAACCACGGGCTTGCCTTCCGGTAGATCAGGCAGGCCCCAGCGCGCCACGCGCAAGGCGCGCATATGCTTCGCAAAGAAACGCGTGAACATGAAATCAAAAAAATCCAAATGGCGCGGCGAACGCAGCGCCACCGGATCAGGCATTTGTTGTCCCGGCGACTTCGTCATTCCGCCGCGGCGGGAAGCTCGGCCTCTCGGCGGCCGGCCAATTCAGCTTCGGGCGACATGCCGCGCCCGCCATGGTCACGATCCAAAGCATCGGCAGCGATCCAGCCAGACATCATCACCATGGGCATGCCAGGGCCCGGATGCGCCGCACCACCGGCCAGATAAAGCCCCTTGACCGCCTTGCTGCGATTGCTCGGCTTGAAGGCGCCGGTGAAGGAACCATGCGAGGCCAGGCCATAAATCGCGCCATTCAACACCTTGTAGCGGTTATGGATATCAACTGGCGTCAATTGGCTTTCACACACAATCCGGCTTTCAATATCTTCCATGCCTGCAGTGCGCTTCAGCTTATCCAGGATTTTCTGCCGATAGGCGGGATAGATTTTCGACCAATCATGATGCGGCCGGAGATAGGGCGTGTGCACCAGCACATAAAGCGCTTCGCCACCTTCCGGCGCCACGGAAGGATCCGTGCCCGAAGGCGCGGCCAGATAGGCGGTAGGGTCCGGCGCCGGTTCGCCCTTGCGATAAATCGCATCGAATTCTTCTTCCGCATCGCGGGAGAAGACGAAATCATGATGCGCCAAATGTTCGTAACGGCGATTAAGACCCAGATAGAGTACCACACCAGAACAGGCGGGCTCATATTTCTTGGCATAGCGCTGAGACGCATTGCCCTTCACCAATTCCGTATAGGTGCGGATCGCATCCATGTTCGAGATCAGCGCATCGCAAGCAATACGTTCGCCATTGGCCGTGACACTGCGCACCGCGCCGCCGACAATCTCGATATCCGTCACCTCGGCATTGGTGCGCAGATCAGCGCCAAGCGATGCCGCAAGGTTTGCAAGTCCTTCCGCCGTGGCGCGCGTGCCACCCACGGGATACCACACCCCTTCGGATGCCTGCATATCGCCAATGCTGCACAGTACCGCCGGCGCCAGATAGGGGCTTGAACCGACATATTGCGTGAAGTGATCGAGCATCTGGGCCAATTGCTCATTCGGCACATGGCCGCGAATCACTTTCGCCACCGTCTGGCCCATACGCAGCGCCATCACATCGCGCAGTACATCGGGCTTGAAGTTATCGCCAAAGTTCAGCGTATCGCCAATGCCTTCCACCGGCTTCCAGAAGAAAAATTTCTCGGAAACCTTGTGCAAATGGCGCGCGACGCGCTGGAAGCGTTCATACCCAGCGCCATTCGGCCCGCCGGGCGCGAATTCATCCATCAGCCGTGCCATATCCTGCACGTTTTCCATGAGATCAATCTGCTTGCTGCCATCGAAAAAGCAGCGCCATTGCGGATCAAGCCGGATCAGCGGCATTTCCTTCTGCTGATCGCGCCCCGCTTCAGCAAAAATGCGGCGCAGCACACGCGGCACGGTCAGGATGGTGGGGCCCATATCGAATCGGAAATTGCCGCGCCCATCGGGTGATGGCAGGTTCAGCACTGCCGCCTTGCCGCCCAGCCAGGAATTACGCTCAAGGACCGTGACCTGATGCCCACGCGCCTGCGCGGTGGCGGCGGCCGCAAGCCCGCCCAAACCGCTGCCAATGACAATTACCTTGGCACCCATCGCGCCCTCTCCTTCTCAGTCGCCAGATACGGACAGGTTGGCCCGCATATGGCGCGGGCTGCGCTCACTGCGCGCCAAGCCCAAATCCTGCAACAATAAATCCGTGCTGATGCGCGCACCTTCGTAAATCACCGGCAAGCCGCTACCGGGATGCGTGCCGCCGCCCACCAGATACACGCCCCGCGACTTGCCAAAGCGATTGCGCGGGCGGAAATGCATCATCTGGCGCACATTATGCGCCAGATTGAAGGTGGCCCCATAGCCTACCGCATATTCATCCTGCCAACCTTGTGGCGAGAGGATTTTCTCATAGCGAATGCGGCTTTCAATATCCGTCAGGCCAAGCGCCTTCAGCCGATCCAGCGCCAGGCGCCGATAACGCGGTGCTTCCGCCGCCCAATCAGCGCCACCCAACAAATTTGGCACCGGCACCAGCATATACAGCGTGGAATGCCCAGGCGGCGCGAGCGAAGGATCAGTCCCTGCCGCCGCCTGCACGTAAAGCGATGGATTTTGCGGAATAATGCCGGATTCAATTTGTGCCAGATTATTCTCGTAATCTTCGGCCAGCAGAACCGAGTGATGCGCCAGATCAAGCTTCCCTTCAATACCAAGGTAAAGCATGAAGGTGGAACAGGAGTACCGCGCCTCGGCGATTTTCTTGTCGGGCCATTGCGGGCGCTGTTCTTCTTCCATTAGCCCCGGAATGGCATGGGCGAAATCCGCATTCACCACCACCGCGTCTGCAGCGTGAAGCCGCCCGCCCGCTTCAACACCAACGGCGCGGCGGCCTTCAAAGACAATGCGATCCACCTTCGTGTTCAGACGGATATCCACACCGACGCTTTCCGCCACCCGCGCCATGGCTTCGGACACAACACCGCACCCGCCGCGCGGATGAAACACGCCATGTTCATATTCCAGGAAGGACAGGATGGAGAACATGCTCGGGCAGCGGAAGGGACTCATGCCCAGGTATTTGGACTGGAAGGAAAACGCCAAGCGCGTGCGCGGGTCCGAGAAATGGCGCTGCAATTCCTG
>JBIIIE010000009.1:0-20173 GCA_044235135.1 Roseomonas sp.
CATTCACCCGCCGGCGCGAATCCGGTGGTGGTTTTCGCTGAGGAAGCCGGATTGGGCTTTATCCTCTCACCACTGCTGCCCGGCTTGGTCACGGTCTTCCTGTTTGCCCTGCTGGCGAATAACCTGCCCCGCCCCTGGGGCGCCGGCCCCTGGCCACGCTTCGTGCAGGGGCGCTTCAGCCGCAACTGACAGGCGATGTCTCACGGTGATTCGACGGGAATTGAAGATGAGCCGCCTGAGCTTGCTTTCTGATTGCCAAGGGTAAAATCCATCTGCCGGCTTGATGGGCAAGCAGCCCCTGGGTGGGGCGCTTGATAGAGCGCAAAACCAAGCCGCGCGATGCGGGGCAAAATCCGCTCAGAGATTTTCTCAAGGAGGATCGCAATGCCCAATACCGCCCGCAAAGCCGAACCGGGCCGCCAATGGTTCATCCTGGCCAATGGCAGCCGCGCCCAGGCCTATGTCAAGCGCAAGCAGGATTCAGGCTATGATGCGGTGCGCAGCTGGGATGCGCCGGAAGCACGCATGCGTGATGCCGAATTGGGCGCAGATAAGCCCGGCCGCGCCTTTGCCAGTGCTGGCGCGGCGCAGCGCAGCGCCATGGAACGAGATGGCAAGGATGACAGCCCGAAGGAACATGCCAAGCGCGATTTTCTTGAAGCGCTTGCCCATGATCTGGTCGCGGCACTGAATGCCAAGGAAATGGATAGCCTTGCCATCATCGCCCCGGCACCGGTGGCGCAGGCCGTCATCGCGCATCTGCCAGGCCCCGCGCGCCAGGCCGTGCTGCAGGAAGACCATCACGACCTGACCAGCCTGCCCCATGCCGATGTTTTTGCCCGGCTGGATGCCTTGCGACACCGTCTGTAACATTTCCTGGCTTGACCCGGGGGCGCGCCGCAAGCCATCTCTCAGACCATGAGCGACAAACGCCCACCCATCATCATTGACATGACGCCCGAGGGTGAGTTCCGTGAACCACCCCCGCCCCCGGCGCCACGCGGGTTTGAGGGATTGCTCTCGCGCATCGGCAATGCCGCCATGCTGTTGGCGCTTTCGGGTTTTGGGCTATTGATGGCCGCGCTGGCCGTGCTGGCCATCGGGGTATTGCTGCCCATCGTGCTGATCGCCGGCGCGATTGGCGCCGCCATCATCTGGTGGCGGCTGCGCAAGGCACGTGCGCGGGGCGAGGGCACCATCATCATCACGCATATTGATCGGCGCGAAGGCTGAAGGCCTATTCCGCCGCCAGCGCCGGTGTAACCACGCCCTTCATGCCGAAAACCTCCGCCAGCAGCGTATAGGAACGCTGGCGTGCTTGCGCGTCATGGCAATGGGTGATCACGGCGAATTCTGAAATGCCGCCATGCGCCGCCGAAAGCGCTTCCAGCTTCGCGCGCACCTGTTCCGGCGTGCCCACCATGGCCTGGGCGCGGATTTGCTCAAGCCGCGCCAATTCAAGATCGGAATAGGGGTAGGCTTCGGCTTCCTCGACACTCGGCAAAGGCAGGAACATGCCGCGGTCGCGCTTGAGCCGCCATAATTCGCGCGACCGGAACAGGCGCCGCGCCTCGGCTTCCGTATCCGCGACCAGGCAGAATACGCCAAGCGCAGGATAGGGCGCGGTGAGGCGTGCAGGCAGATCGGGCTTGGGCTGAAAGCTTTGGCGATAGATTTCGATCACCTGTTCGCTGCCGCCGCCATCGGAAAAGAAATGCGCGAAGCAATAGGGCAGGCCGAAATAGCCTGCCACCTGCGCGCCGTAATCGGAACTGCCCAGCACCCACATTTGCGGGCGCGTCGCGGTGACGGGCTGGGCGATGATGCTGGCGAAGGGGTGGCCCTCCGGCAGGCCATCGCCATGCCAGCCCAGGATTTCCATGATCTGATTGGGGAAGCGTTCCGCCGCCCGCGCCGCATCGGGGTTGAGCGCAAAGGCCGTGCGGCCATCAGAACCGGGCGCGCGGCCCACGCCCAGATCAACCCGGCCTGGCGCAATGGCTTCCAGCATGCGGAATTGCTCGGCCACCTTCAACGCGCTGTAATGCGGCAGCATGATCCCGGCAGACCCGATGCGAATCCGGCTGGTGGTGGCGCCAATGGCGGCCAGCAGGATTTCCGGCGCGCTGCCGGCATGCGATGCGCTATTGTGATGTTCGGCGCACCAGTAGCGGTTGAAGCCCAAAGCCTCCACATGACGGGCGAGGGCAAGGGTTTCCTGCACCGCCGCCGCCGGGCTGCGGCCTGAGGCGACTGAGGATTGATCAAGGACGGAAAGGATGAAGCCGGACATGGGAAGTAGGTTAGCGCAAACCGCGCCAAGGACAAAAGCCAATGTATGAAGGCTTCATGCGCCGCGCCATCGCCCTTTCCTGCCAGGGGGTTGAGATGGGCGGCGGCCCCTTTGGCGCTGTGGTGGTGAAGGATGGCCAGATTATCGGTGAGGGGATGAACCGCGTGGTGCCCCATGCCGACCCCACTGCCCATGCCGAGATCGTGGCGATCCGCGCCGCCTGCGCCGCGCTTGGCACGCATGATCTGGCGGGCGCGGTGATTGTCTCATCCTGTGAGCCCTGCCCGATGTGCCTGGGCGCCATTTGGTGGTCGCGCATTGGCCTGGTGGTTTATGGCAATGACCGCGCGGATGCGGCGGCGATTGGCTTTGATGATGCAGATATTTATGCCGAGGTGGCCGCCCCCCCGGAAGCGCGCCGCCTGCCCTTGCGGCGCGTTTTGGCGGAAGAAGCGCTTTCCGCCTTCAAGCTTTGGCAGGCCAAGCCGGATAAGGTGCCGTATTAGCCCGGAGCATTTTCAAGCCAAGCGGTATCGCTTGGCGGCTCGGAAAATGCGACCAAACATCAATGCGAAACGCGCCCGAACAGCGCAGTCAACACCGCAAACAGCACCCCGCCCGCCAGAAACCCCACCAGCGTGCCATTGATCCGCACATATTGCAGATCACGCCCGACACGCAGTTCGATCTTTTCGGTGACTGTCGCCGCATCCCAATTGGTCACCACGCCGGCGATGAAATCGGCAAGCTGCACCTGGGCTGAGGGCAATAGCGTCATCAACACACCCTCAGCGGCGCGATTGAGCCGCTCACGCGCGCCCTGATCTTCCGCAAGCAAGGCGCCGGCATTGCTGAAAATGCCGGATAGCAGGGCAACGCTTCGCCCATCAGGCCGCGCGGCATCGGCGGCCAAGGCGATTTTCAGCCTGTCCCAGACATCCATGAGCCAGGCGGCGACGGAAGGATGGGAAAGCGCCTCACGCATCAGGCGGCCAATGGCGGCGGCGCGTTCGGGGTCGGTTTCCAGCTTTTCGATCTCACGCGCCAGCCATTCGGCGAAGGCCGCGCGCAAATCGGAATCATCGGGGCCGATCTTTTCCAATTCAGTATTGATGGCGTTGAGAATGCGCCGCGCAATGGTCGCGCCGGCAAGCCAACCGACCAAGGCGCCACCTTCGGCACGCACGCGTGCTTCAATGGCGCCGCGCAGATTCTCCTCACGCGCGGCCAGCAGCACCTTCAATTGCCCGATCGCCAGGCTGAAGACTTCCTGATGCTGGCCGGAAGCCACCGCCGCGCGCAGAATGCGCGCCAGCAACCGCGCGCCTGCGGGGCCCGAGACAATCCGTGGCAGCAACCGCGCCAGCAGCCGCCGCGCCCGGCCATCTTCAAGGCTTGCCAGAATGCGGGGCAGGCTTGCCGAAAGCGCCATGGCAGCGCGGCGCGAAGCTTCGGGGTCGCGCAGGAAGCCTTCCAGGATGCGCGCCAGATCGAGCTTTGCCAGCACACGGCGCACTTCGCTTTCGGTAAAGACATGGCCCGCGACAAAGCGCCCCAGGCCACGGCCAAGCCGATCCTTCTGATTGGGAATGATGGCGGTATGCGGAATGGGCAGGCCGAGCGGGCGGCGAAACAGCGCCGTGACCGCAAACCAATCCGCCAGCCCGCCCACCAGCCCGGCCTTGGCAGCGGCTTGCAGCATTTCGGTCCAATAGCCTGACGGCAATTGGTAGCTGAACAGAATAAGCGCGGCCATGGCGACCAGCAAGCCGGTCGCGAAGGCACGATGGCGCTTGAGCGTCAGGCGAAGCGCGGCATCCGGGTCATGATCCGACATGGGGCTTGGATAGCGCAGAAGCCCCGGATCGGGGAAGCATCCGTGAAGGCCCGCATCACCGAGACGGACAGGCTTGGCTGGCCGGGTAATGTCTGCCGATATTTGGGCCAGGGCCTTTCGGCGTTGATCAGGCGGTTCCCCGGCACGTCCCGATGAACCAATAAAACCCTGGTGGTTGAACAAAAAAGCAAAGACCATCAACCGATAGATGCGTAATCTGATTTTATTGTAAAAAAAACCTTAAGCCAAAAGGCCAGGAAGATCAGCTTCGCTGATGGCAACGCCAATATCGCGATTCACGGAAAGATTAAATGACTAATTCCATATTTTCCCCGACATTTACTGGATTTTTCAGAGATCATTCAATCTTTTTCGCCATCATCCGGTCATTCGCAAAAAGCGGATGCAACCAGACCTTATCGCCACCTTGATTGGGGCGAGGGCCATGATTTGGAAGGGGAATACCCCAATGTCTATGAATTCAGTGAACACCAATATCGGTTCCATGGTAGCGCTTCAGTCCCTGAATCGCACCAATGATCAGCTCTCTGTCGTCCAGAAGCGCATTTCCACGGGTTTCCGCGTTACCGACGCGAAGGATGATGGCGGCGCTTTTGCCGTGGCACAAACCGTCCGGGCCGATGTGGCCGGCTTGACGGCGGCGAATGAGCAGTTGGGGGGCGTGAAGGGCGTTTTGGACACCACCTTTGCCGCACTCGGCAAGGTGTCCGAAACAATGATCAATGTGCGCGCGACGCTGACACGTCTGGCGGATGGCACCATCAATAGCAGCCAGCGCGACCAGTATAACGCCCAGTATGCTGCGCTCAAGACGCAGATGGACAATTTCATTTCGGATGCCACCTACAATGGCCGTACGCTGCTCAGCACCGATACGGCTGCGGGTGGTGGCGATATTGTTGCAATCCGCAATGAATCGGCCGGCACCTTCACCATCACCGCCGTTGATGCGGCAGCCGATATGGTGCTGGATGCAACGGTTGCCGACGCGACGGCTGCACAGACTTCGCTTGATGCGGGCGGTAACTTCAAGGAGGTTGAAGCAGCGGTTGCTGATGCGCTGAACAAGTTCGGTTCGGATAGCAACTATGTTGATGGTCAGATCCGCTACAACAAGGACAAGATTGACGCCATGGAAGGCGGCCTTGGTGCCCTGGTTGATGCTGACCTGGCGAAGGAAAGTGCCAAATTGCAGTCGCTGCAGATCCGTCAGCAGCTGGGCACTCAGGCGCTGTCAATCTCCAACCAGGCGCCGCAGACCCTGCTCAGCCTGTTCCGTTAATATAGTCGGCGGCCTCGCCCCTGGCGGGGCCGCCCTCATCTGCGGGAGACAAAAATGTCCACCCTTGTTCTTGAACTCCGCCAGGGCGACATGATGATCGTCAATGGCGCGCCCATCCGCTTCCGAAACCGCGCCCGCATAGAACTTACCGCCCGCGCCCGCTTTCTGTTCGGCAAGCAATTGATGACGCCCGAAATGGCGAATTCCCCGGCCCGGCGCATCTATTTCGCGCTGCAAACCGCCTATATCGGCGACCATGATGAACGGAAGATCGGGCTTGATCTTGCGCGCGATCTCATCAGGGATTTCGGAGAGGCCACTACCTCCGGCATGGTGCGCGAAATGCTTGATCGCGCGCTGAAGGCCGCCGAAGCCGATCAATGCTATCAGGCGTTGAAGCTTGCACGGCGCGTGATGCGCCATGAGGAAGTGGTGCTCGGCCTCAGCCCTGTCGCCGCTGTCTCAGTGCCGGAGGATGTGGCATGAACATGATGCATGCCCGCCGCGCCTACCAAATGACGCGCCAGGCGATGGACCCGCGTGAACAGGAAGCGGATGTCATTCGGCGCATCACAGGCGGCCTGCGTGCCGTGCTGGAACAGGAAGGCATCGCGCGCGCGCGCGCCATTGCCGATAATCGGCGGCTTTGGATCGCGCTTGACGCTTCAGTACGCCATCCGGCCAATCAATTGCCCGAGCAAATCAAATTGGCCATGCTGGGCGTCGGCAAGGCGGTTTTGCAGGAAATGCAAAACCCCCAGCCGGATTTGGCTTTCCTGATCGAAATGAATGAGCAATTGGCCGCCGGCCTCAGTTAAGATGCGCGTAAATGGCCCGGATTGAATAGGCCATCCGGGTCCAGCGCCTGTTTCACCCGTGTTTCTATGCGGTGAAGCGCATTGCTGCTTTCCGGAATGACAGGCGCCGAAAACCGCAAAAAATCGGGCGCGCGAAACAACATCGTCGTCCCGCCTTGTGCGCGCACGGCTTCGGCAATCGCAGCGTGATTGGCAGGATCAGATGGGGCCGCAATCCAGACCAGACCGCCGCCCCAATCCAGCAAGCTTCGCCCGCCAATCCTGCTTGCCAGCGCAGCGATATCCGGGCCTGCGGAAGGGCGCACGGAAACCCGCCAAAGCGTCTCCGCCGCGCTGAGCTCAAGCGGTTCCACTTCCCGCATGCTTCGCCAGAAGGCGCGGCTTTCGCCATCTTCCAGCACGCGCTGCGCGCCAAACCTATCCAGCATAACGCGCAGCCTATCCATGCGATAAGCAACGGAAGCGGCGAAATCCTCAAGCCTGAGGGCGGCAACGCCTTGAGCACTGCGCGACATGGCCGCGGCAGCCGAAACACCGAAGGGGCTGCCAAGCCCGGCGGAAAGCGCAGCCACCGCATCGGCAAGATCAAGCGTTTCAATCAGCAATGTGGCGCTGGTTTCGGGCGCGGGCAGCACCTTCAGCGTCACTTCCATGATCACCCCAAGCGTGCCGTAGGACCCCGACAGCAGCTTGCACAAATCAAGCCCGGTGACATTCTTCAACACACGCCCGCCAGACCGGATCACCTCTCCCTTGCCATTGACGAAGCGCAGCCCGAGCACGTGATCGCGCGTCGCACCCCAAGCGATGCGCCGCGGGCCGGAAAGATTCGCCGCCACCACACCACCAATGCTCGGCGGCGCCCGGGTGCCAAAAACCCCATTCAGATAGGGCGGCTCGGCAATCAATTGCTGGCCCTTCTCTGCCAAAACTGCTTCAATCTCAGCGAGCGGCGTGCCGGCATATGCGCTGATGATGAGCTCTGCCGGGCGATAGAGCGTCACCCCCGCAAGAGCGCGCGTAGAAAGGCTGCGCCTGGCTTGCACCGGGCGCAGCAGGCCGCGCTTTGAACCCTGGCCTTCAATGGCCAGCGGCTCTCCTGCCGCCCGCGCCGCCCGCACCGCATCGATAATTCCGGCCTCATCCGCCGGCGCGATCAAGGTGTTCATTCGGCAGCGATCGCTGGTGCCAGCGCGCCTTGCAGCGGAAATACCTTGGCAGGGTTGAGCAACCAGGCGGGATCAAAAGCGCTTTTGATGGCGCGCTGCTGCGCCAATTCATGTTCCGCGAATTGCACATTCATCAGATCACGCTTTTCAACCCCAACACCATGTTCGCCAGTCAGGCAACCCCCCACCTCCACGCAAAGCTTGAGAATATCAGCGCCAAAGGCTTCCGCGCGCCGGAAACTATCCGCATCATTCGCATCGAACATGATCAGCGGATGCAGATTGCCATCGCCGGCATGGAACACATTGGCGACCTTCAAGCCATATTGATCGCTCATCTCCCCAATGCGCTTCAACACATGCGGCAATTCACTGGTCGGGATGGTGCCATCCATGCAGAGGTAGTCAGGGCTGATACGCCCAACCGCGCCAAAAGCGCCCTTGCGGCCTTTCCATATGGCAAGGCTTTGTTCCACGGTTTCCGCGACCTTCAGGCTGATCGGATCAAACCTTGCGCAAATATCCTTTATGCGCGCCAGCAAGGCATCCTGTTCCGCGATGCTGCCTTCCACTTCAATGATCAGCATGGCTTCCGCATCCAGCGGATAGCCTGCGTGGGCAAAGGCCTCACAGGCATGGATGCAGGGCTTGTCCATGAATTCCAGCGCCACGGGGATGATGCCGCTGCCGATAATGGCATCCACGGCCGCACCCGCGATTTCAATGGAATTAAAGGCAGCAAGCATGGCGCGCGCGCCTTCGGCACTGCGCAGAATGCGCACCGTCACTTCGGTCACAATGCCCAATTGCCCTTCACTGCCGGTAATCAGCCCCAACCAATCATAGCCCGCCGCATCCAAATAGGTACCGCCGATTTCAAGCACATCACCTTCGATGGTGACGAATTTCACGCCGAGCAGGTTATTCGCCGTCACGCCATATTTCAGGCAGTGCGCGCCACCGGAATTCATCATGACATTGCCGCCGATCATGCAGGCAAGCTGGGATGATGGATCGGGAGCGTAGAAAAACCCTTCGCCTTCCACCGCCTTCGTGATGCCGATATTCGTCACCCCCGCACCCACCACCGCATAACGATCCGCATAATTGATTTCATGAATGGCGTTGAGCCGCATCAGGCCAATCACCACCGCATCCGCCAAGGGCAGCGCGCCACCCGAAAGGCTGGTCCCCGCGCCGCGCGGCACCACGCGGATGCCCTGTTCATGGCAATACCGCAGCACGGAAGCGACCTGTTCGGTCGAAGAAGGTAGCACTACCGCGAGAGGCATCTGCCGATAGGCGGCAAGCCCATCAGTTTCATAGGGTTTCAGCCGAATCCCCTCAGAAATCACCCCATCACCCGGCACCAATGCTTGCAGCGCCGCGATGATCTCAGCGCGGCGGGCAAGAATTTCAGGCTTCGGTGCGGGAAGGGCGATCATGGCGGCATTCCTGTTGCTTTCGGGAAAATGCACATCTGGCCTGCCAAGAGCAAGGGCCAAACCTCGCCGGGCAAGCCTTTGGCCGAGCCATCATTTCGCAAGCCACCCGCCATCCACCGGCAGGGCAATACCTGTTGTGAAGCTGGCCGTATCGCTCGCCAGATAAAGCACGCCATCGGCCACTTCTTCCGGCCTGCCGAAACGCCCCATGGCATGCCGGGCACGAGACGCCGCCCGCGCCGCTTCCGGGTCCGCGCGGCGGCCCATGCTGCGCGCCAGCAGGGGTGTGTCAATCGCCCCCGGCACAATCGCATTCACGCGAATATTGTCGGCCACGAAATCAAGCGCCATCACACGCGTCAGGCTCAATATCGCGCCTTTCGCGGCGATATAGGCGCTATTGCCGGCGCCACCCGCGATGGCGAGTTGCGAACCGGTGGTGATGATCGCCCCGCCACCCTGGCGCTTCATGGCGGGAATGACAGCCCGCGCCCAAAGCCAGGTGCCGCCGACATGCACGCGAAACACCGCATCCCAATCCTCGGGCTTCGTGTCCAGAACGGTACCGCCCGTGGAAAATCCCGCCGCCGCGAACAGGATATCAATGCGCCCATAATGCTGAAGGATGGCCGCCGCATCCTCATCCGCAGCACCTGGCGCACCGACATCGGAAACACGCGTCAATGCGCCGCCTATCAGCTTCGCGGTTTCCTCGACCGCTGCCGCATCGCGGTCCACCAGCGCAAGCTTGGCACCTTCTTTCGCAAATAGCACAGCGGTTGCGCGACCAATGCCGGAACCGGCGCCGGTGATGACCGCGATCTTGTCCTTCAAACGCATGGGATCCTCTTGGATTTTATGTTGACGTTGGCAAGCGCTTGGCATCGCGCCGCTGTTCATAGGCTTTGGCGTGCAGAAAGGCTGCCTCATGCAGGCTGCTCGGCAGCCCGCGGCGCCGCGCGGCTTGCAACAGAAAGCCCAGGATATGATCGGCTTCGATCCGCCCGCCGGCTTCCAAGTCACGCAGCATGGAAGCCGTATAAGCGCTGGCGCTATCGCCAAAGACGCCGCGATATTGCTGCATGAAGGCATCACTTACCGGGAAGCCTTCGGCCGCTGCGATAGCCGCATTCGCTTCCAGAATACCATGCATGAAGGCAATGCCGCCTGGCGCGCGCGCAATCTCACCGACATTGGCGCGCATCAGCACGGTGCAGATGGCGCTGGTGCCAAGATGGACCAGCTTTTCCCACATTTGCGCCATGATATCGGGCACAGCGGTCGCCACCATGCCTGGCGCGGCGCTGAAAGCCGTGGCGATGGCCTCAACCCGCGCGCTCATGCCGCCTGCGATTTCGCCAAAGGTCAGCCAGCGCCAATCATTCAAATGCCGGATCGTACCATCAGGTGCCAGGCCCGCTTGAATCTTGGCAAGGCCACCGAGTACACGCTCCGCACCAAAGGCGCGTTGCAGCGCTGCGATATGGCTGATGCCATTCAGCACTGGCAGGATGGCGGTGCGCGCATCCATGGCCGGGCGAATGGTCTCCATCGCGTCGGGCAGGTCATAGGCTTTGCAGGTCAGCAGCAGCACATCCCAACCGGGTTGCAGCGCATCAGGCGTGATGGTGGTCACCATTGCCTTATAATCGCCAAGGCCGCTTGAAATGCGCAAACCATCACGGGCGAGCGCTGCGGCGCGCGCGGGACGGACAAGAAAGCAGGGGTCAAGCCCTGCCTGGTGCAGGCGCCCGCCAAAATAGCCGCCCAAGGCGCCCGCGCCCAAAATCAAAATCCGCATCCGACCCTCATACCCATCCTCGAAAAGAGGCTAGCATCCTGGCCGGGCAGGGGAAATCCTGCCGTTCCCGGAAATGGCTGATCGCTTCGCCGCGAATAACCCCCTTCCGTTCCGGCGCGGCGCGCGGCAGGATCAGGCAGAAGCCAATCAAGGGGAAAGCCATGACCAAGGTCATCATTACCTGCGCCGTGACGGGCGCCATCCACACACCTTCCATGTCGGATTACCTGCCGATCACGCCGCAGGAGATTGCGGAACAATCCATCGCCGCGGCGGAAGCGGGCGCTTCCATCATCCATTTGCATGCGCGCGATCCTGAAAACGGTCAGCCGACTCCTGATCCCAAGGTCTTCATGCAATTCCTGCCGGTGATCAAGCAATCCACCGATGCGGTGATCAATATCACCACCGGCGGCGGGCTTGGCATGACGTTGGATGAAAGGCTGGCCGCGCCGCTTTTGGCGAAGCCCGAAATGTGCAGCCTGAATATGGGTTCGATGAATTTCAACATCGCGCCATCGGCGGCACGCGTGAAGAAGTTCAAATATGATTGGGAAAAGCCCTATCTGGAAGGCACGACCAATTACATCTTCCGCAATACCTTCCAGGATATCGAACAGGTGGTGGAACGGCTTGGCAAGGCGCATGGCACGCGCTTTGAATTTGAATGTTACGATGTCGGCCATCTTTATAATCTGGCCCATATGCTGGACCGCAAGATTGTCGAACCACCTTTGTTCACCCAGACGATTTTTGGCATTCTGGGCGGCATTGGCGCCGAACCGCGCAACCTGATGTTCATGAAGGAAACGGCGGATCGGCTATTCGGCAAGGATTATGTCTGGTCCGTGTTGGCAGCGGGGCGCAACCAGATGCCCTTCACCACCATGGCCGGCATGCTGGGCGGCAATGTGCGCGTTGGCTTGGAAGATAGCCTCTGGCTCGGCAAGGGCGTGCAGGCGAAATCCAATGCCGAACAGGTCGCCAAAATCCGCCGCATCCTGGAAGAGCTCAGCCTGGAAATCGCCACACCCGCGGAAGCGCGGGAGATGTTGAAGCTCAAGGGCGGCGATCTGGTCGGTTTCTGAAGCACCATTAAGAATAAGGGAGGCCCTGCCATGGCCGAGAAATATACCGTCGCCGATCTGGTGGCGGAATTCCTGCCGCAGGTGGGGGTTTCCACCGTTTTCGGCATTGTGTCCGTGCATAATATTCCGATGCTGGATGCGATCGGCCAGCGCAATCGCCTGCGCTATGTGAAGGCGCGTGGCGAAATGGGCGGCGCGCATATGGCCGATGCCTATGCGCGCGTCACCGGCCATTTGGGCGTGATCTTCACCAGCACTGGGCCTGGCATGGCCAATGCCATTCCTGGCCTGGTGGAAGCGCGCTTCGCCGGAAGCCCCGTGCTGCATATCACTGGCCAAACCGCGACCCGCTTCATTGATCGCGATGTGGGCACGGTGCATGACGTGCCGGGTCAAACCCAGGCTCTCGCTGCGGTGTGCAAGGCAGCCTATCGCGTGCGCAGCGCGGGTGAAGCCTTTGGCGTATTGGTGCGCGCGGCAGCCGATGCACTTTCCGCCCCGCGTGGCCCGGTTTCGGTTGAAATCCCGATTGATCTGCAACGCACGCCCATCCCGCGCCCGGCGGGGCTGGATGCGTTGGTGCTGCCCATCGCGGCACCCTTGCCGCCCAACCCGGCTGAGTTGGATGAAGCCGTCGCCATCCTGTCCAAAGCCAAGCGCCCGATGATTTGGCTTGGCAATGGCGCGAAGCAAGCTGGCGTTGAAGCGGCGCGGCTGATGGCGCTTGGCTTTGGTGTGGTCACTTCCTGGAATGGTCGCGGGATCATCCCCGAAGATCACCCAATGAGCCTCGGCGCGCTGCATGGCAATGGATCGCCGCGCGTGCAGGAATTTTATGGCTCGGTGGATGCCATGCTGGTGGTGGGGTCGCGGCTCCGCGGGCATGAGACGATGGATTTCAACATGAAGCTGCCTGAGACGCTGATCCGCGTGGATGGCGATGCGGCGGCCAATGGGCGCGGCTATGCTTCCTCGCTTTTCCTGCATGGCGATGCGGCATTGACCATGGCGGCGCTGGCGGATCGGCTGGCGGGCAAGATGGCGGTTGATCCCGGTTTCGCGGCTGATTTCTCCGCGCTGAAATCCCGTGCAGGTCAGGAATATCGCGAAACCCTTGGCCCCTATCAGGGTTTCCCGGATGCGGTGCGCGCCGCACTGCCGCGTGATGGCGTTTGGGTGCGTGACATCACCATTTCAAACTCCACCTGGGGCAATCGCATCTTCCCGATCTATGACCCGCGCAATGCCGTGCATCCGGTGGGTGCCGCGATTGGGCCTGGCCTTGCGCTTGGCATTGGCGCTGCCCTTGGCGCGGGCGGTCGCAAGACCATCACCATGGTGGGTGATGGCGGTTTCGCGCTTGGCATGAATGAGCTTTGGGCCGCAACACAGGAAAAAGCCGAATTGGTCACCATGGTGATGAATGATCGCGGCTATGGTGTGATCCGGCATATCCAGGATGCGCTGGCCGATGGGCGCTTGTTCGGCGATGATATCCTGAACCCCAATCTTGAAGGCCTCGCCGCCCTTGCCGGCATGCCCTATTTCCGCATCAGCAAGGCGGATGAGGTGACCGAGGTGCTGCAAAAAGCCCTCGCGGTTTCTGGCCCTGCGCTGGTGGAGGTTGATATGGTCGCGATCGGGCCATTCCCGCCCTATGCGCCTTTCAACACCATGGGCAAGCATGCGGAACGCGCGGCGCGATGATGATGAAGCAAGCGCAGATCATTTCCCATCGCGGCGGCGCCTATCTTTGGCCGGAGAATAGCCTGCTCGCCTTCCGTGAAAGTTTGGGATTGCCGGTTGAGGTTCTGGAATGCGATGTGCATCCCTCGTCCGATGGTGTGCCCATGGTGCATCATGATGCAACACTGGAACGCATGACGGACCTGGCCGGGCCTTTGGTAGCACGCAGCGCTGCGGAATTAGGCAAGGCGCGGTTTCGCGGTGCGCCAGGGGAAAGCATCCCGACACTTGCGGCGTTGGCACGGCTTGTTGCGCCCAGCGACAAATTGCTGCGCGTCGAAGTGAAGGGCGACCGCGACCACAAACCCTATCCGGATTTCCTGCCGCGCGTGCTGGGCGTGCTGGAAGCGGAGGGCATGCTGACGCGCAGCATCATCATCGCCTTTCATGGCGGCACGGCGGCAGCGGCGGCGCAGGAACAGCGCCTTGCCGGAGCAATATGGCTGTTGAATAGCCCGATCCTCGCAAGCCTTGGGCCGGATGCCTGCATGGCGGCGGCGCGTAGCCTTGGCGTGACGGGCTGCGAATGTTCCATGGGCGATGTGACGCCGGCTTTCATTGCGGCAGCGCGCAAGGCGGGCCTCTCCACCGGTGTCTGGGCCGCCAATCACCGCACGGAGATTGAAAAGGCGCTTGATCTTGGCATGGATGCCTTCGCCACAGATGATCCGCCGCTGGCGATTGCGCTCCGTAAGGCGCGCGGTTGATGCGTATCGCCGCGCTTGATTTCCTTGGCGTCAATGTCACGCCCAAGACCAATTGGTGCTTTGTGTTGTTGCGCCTGGAAGATGGCCGCACAGGTATTGGCGAAATCACGCTCGCGGATCATGAAGCGTTATTGGCGGTGGAAGTTGCCCGTCTCTCAACGGCGCTCAAGGGGCAGGACGCCGGTGCGCGCAATCGCCTGACACGGCTGCTGCCGCATGCCCCGGCGGGCTTGATCGCGCATACGGTGATCTCCGGGTTGGAACAGGCGCTGTGGGATGTGGCGGGGCAGGAAGCGGGGCGGCCCATTCACGCCATGTTGGGCGGCGCCATGCGCGATAGCGTGCCGCTTTATGCCAATATCAATCGCGGCGCATCGCCGCGCACGCCCGCAGGTTTTGCCGAGGCCGCGAAGCGCGCGGTGGCCGCCGGCTTTCGCGCGGTGAAACTCGCACCTTTTGAACCCATGGTCTGGGAAGATGCGGCTGAGCCATCACAACGCGCGGCCTATGCGGAAGGTTTGGCGCGCATCGCCGCGGTGCGTGACGCGGTGGGGCATGCGATTGATATCATGGTGGATGCGCATTGGCGCTTTTCACCCGGTGGCGCAGCGGCGTTGATCCGTGATGTCGCGCCCTTCAACCTGTTCTGGCTGGAATGCCCGGTCGCTGAGGCCAATCACGCGGCCATCACGCGGCTACGCGGCATGGCGAATGATCGCGGCATGCGCTTGGCGGGGGCCGAAACCCTCTCGGGCCTTGGCGCCTATCGCCGCATCATCGAAGCCGGCTGCTATGATGTGCTGATGCCCGACATCAAATATGCCGGCGGGCACGCGGAAATTCGCCGCATCGCGGCCCTCGCGCAAACCGCCGGCATTGAGATCGCACCGCACAATCCAACGGGGCCGATCTGCCACGCCCATTCCGTGCATCTTTGCGCGACGCTGCCCAATCTTTTGCCGCTGGAAGTACAATTCGGCGAAACGGAGCGTTTCTTCACCATGATCACCGGCCACGATCTGCGCTTTGAACAAGGCTGCGCCAGCCTTTCGCAAACACCCGGCCTTGGCGTTGCCTTGGATGAAGCAGGCGGACGGCTTTCCCCCTGGCAGCCCATGGCGCAGCCCTGGCTGGACCCGAGGCTCGGCTGATGCCGCTTTGGGTTGCTGCCACCATCACTGCCGCGCTGTTTCAAACCTGGCGCACTGCGCTTCAGCAAAGGCTGCGTGGGCAGCTTTCCGTCAATGCTGCTGCCGTGGTGCGCTATCTTTACGGCGTGCCCGTCGGCATGGCGCTGGTGGGGCTTTATCTGCTGATTTTTGGCGGCGCGCTATCTGCACCGACACCGATATTCTTCCTCTATGCGGCGCTTGGCGGGCTTGGGCAAATCATCGGCACCAATCTGCTCATCATGTCTTTTGCACATCGCGGTTTTGCTGTCGGCACCGCTTACGCCAAGACTGAGGCAGTGCAGGCGGCCTTTCTGGCGCTTTTGCTGCTGGGTGAGAATTTTGCGCCGCTCGCCTGGGCGGGTATTGCGGTTTCCGTGGCGGGCACTCTTTATCTTTCACTCGCTGGCCGCGTGGGATCGCTTGGTGAAATGCTGCGCGCAACGGTGCAGCCAGCCGCACTTTGCGGTCTGGGGGCCGGCTTTGCCTTCGCGCTATGCGCGCTAGCCATTCGCGCGGCGACGCAGGAATTGCAGGGGCCGGATGTGGTGCTGCGCGCGCTGGAAACGCTCGTGGTCATCAATGTCATGCAAACCATCATGCAGGGCGGCTGGCTGGTGCTGCGCGAACGTGAAAGCATCCGCGCGGTGTTCTCCACCTGGCGATCCTCGGCGCAGGTAGGCGCGCTTTCGGCTTGCGGTTCCGCCTGCTGGTTCACGGGCTTTGCGCTGGCACCCGTTGCCTTGGTGCGCGCGGTGGGTCAGGTGGAGATTCTGTTCACGCTGCTCTTCAGCAGGTTCTTCCTGAAGGAGAAGATGAAGCGCAGCGACATCATCGGCGCGCTTGCCGTGGTCGCTGGCGTGGTGCTGGTGCTGCTCGGCAGGTAGTCTTGAAGCTGATACGGCCGCGCAGTTCTTCAACGTTGCTCCGCCCGCCAGCGGGCCCAGGGCGCGATATCCGGCAGGCGCTGCGGTGCCGCAGCCGGGCCGGAAAAACGCAGCCCAATATCGGGTGCATTGGCCACCGGCGGGCGCAGTGCAAAGCCGATATCAAGTGTCGCGCGCGGCAAATCCACCGAACCGGTGACGCGGGCAAAAACGCCGCCTTCTGCGGCCAGATTTGCCTCCTGCAACAAAAGCCGCCCGGTGGCGATTTGCCAGCCGCCTTCCAACCGCTCCACGGCGGTTGCGCCACCCAAAAGGGCGCGGCGCAACCCTGCCTCCGCCGCCAGGGCATCGGCAAGCCCCGCCGCAGCATAGGCATCACGCAGTGCAACCCCCGCCACAACGCCATCCGACAATAGAAACCGCCCGGAACCTTCCAATGATGAAACAAGCGCCGATGGGCCATGGCCCGAAGCGGCAAGCCGGCCGGCCAACGCAATCCTGCCTGCGGCGAGGTCAAGCGGCAGGTCAAAGATCGGATGCGCCAAGCTTGCACCGGTAATCTCAAAATTCGTTTCAAGCCTTGGTGGCTGCGCGCTTTTATCCAAGACGCCGCGCCCTTCAATCTGGCCGCCGGCAAGCGCGGCACGAAACCCATCAAGCCGGAGCTGATCATTTTCAAGCACCAGTGCGGCTTCTGCATTTTCCACCGGCGGCAAGCCCAAAACCGCGATGCGCGCGGCGCTCAACGCAAAGTTGCCATCCCAACCCGCCAAAAGCGCCAGGGGCAGCGGTTCCTGATCCGCCAGATCAAGCGCGGGCAAGGCCAGGTTTTCGGCTGCAAGGGACAAGGTTAGCTTGGGCCGGGTGCCATTCATGTCCAACCGCGCCTCACCGGAAGCGCGTGTTTCCGCGGCAACCAGGGTGAAGTAAGGCAGGGCGATGGCCCCATCTTCCAGCGCCATGCGCGCAATAAGGGAAGCCGAGCCCTCACCCATCCAGGCAGGTTCAGCGCGGCCCAAAACCTGGCTGTAAAACCGCGCCGCACTTGGGTGGCGGAAGGTCAGGCTGCCTTCACCGCGCGCCCTGGGCAGATCAAGCACCGCATTGGCATCAAGCCGCGCATCTTCCAAAAGGGCCTCGGCAACAAGGCTCAGCGCCTCAGCGCTGCCATTGCCGCGCAGGCGAAGTCTGGCCGGCAGCGCGGCGAGCCCCGCCGGGAGGGGCAGCGCTTGCAGCAGCATCGTCGGCAAGGCGTTTGCCATGGGGGCGGAAATTTCCAGCGCGGCATCGGCAAGGCTTGGCGTGGCGCCAAGGCCAATCCCGCCCGAGGCAGAGATACTGGCGCTGCCCTGCCGCGCGGAGAAGCGCTGTATGGCAAGCCTGCCGGCGTCAAGCGTGGCATCCAAGGCCACTGTTTCCAGCGCCTGACCCTGCCATTCCAGCCGGCCAGCGGTCAGGCGCAGATTGGCGTCAAAGCCTTGCAGCGTTTCATGCGCTGCCGGCCAGCCCAGCTTTTCCGAAACCAGGCCATCCAAAGCCAGCGCATCAATCGACAGCCCAAGCCCGAGTGCAGGCCGCGCACCCAGCCGCAAAGCGCCGCCCCCGGCATAGCGCCCGCCATCCAGCAGCAGGGAAAATTCCGGCGCTTCGATCAGGCCGGGTTCCAGTATCAACCGCCCACGGCCTTCAAAACGCCGCAGCCTTGCGGGGTCCGGCGCCGCAATCGTGATGCCAAATGCCGCAAGACTATCGCGCAGGCTGGGGCCGGAGACGCTCAGCGCCAATTCCAGCCTTTCGCCAAGTGTCGCACCGCGCGCTTCAAGCTCAGCCTCACCGGGCAGGACCGCGGCCATATCCGTCAGCGTGATGCGGGCACCTTCACGCGCGATGCCGGCCTTGAAGCGGCGCAATTCATGCCCCTGCCAGCGCGCCGATTCGGCAGCGATATCCAGCACGATCGGGAAGGGCCAATCACGCGCGGCGCGCATGGCGGCGATCCAGGGGTCAAGATCAAGCCGGTTCATGCTGACGGCCAGATCCATTTTCGCATCCGGCGTCAGTTGGATTTCCGCCGCAGTGCGACCCGTGCCGCCATCAAATTCCACCGCCAGATCGGGGGTGATGATGCGGTCCTCACTGGCGCGAATGCGGCCCGTGATTCGGAAGGGCAGCGCGGGCGCGGGCAGAAAGGCCGAAAGATAAGCGCCGGAAGCTTCCAAGCGCCCGTCATAGCCGCCTTCCGCCAGCAAGGTGCCGCGCGTGACCAGCGCCGCGCCCTGGCCATTCAGCCGCAATTCCAAAGTGCCAATGCCATCATAGCCAGGCCGGCCGAGCACGGCCTGGAAGCGCGCCTCGGCCCCTGCGCGCATAAAACTGCCTTCCAGGCGCACCGCATCCAGCGGACCGGGCGCGACCAGCCGCGCGGCGACATTTTCCAGTGCCACCTCACCTACCGTCACGCGGCTTTCTTCAATCCGCGCGGCGAAATCCGAAAGCCAGGGCGGCGGGCGGAGCGCCCCAGCAGCGGGTAGCGGCCAGGGCAGGCGGATATCAGCACCCACCAGCACCAGATCGCGCGCTTCAAGCCGCCCCAGGATCAGCGGCAGCAGGCCAAGCTTCAGGCGCAGCGTTTGCGCCTTGACGCCAAGCCCGCCTTCTTCCTGCCCCAGCCGCACCTCATCCGCCTCAATGATGGGTTGAGGCAGCAGGGCAACACGCAGCGGCCCCTGGAGTGCGACAGGCCGCCCCAGCCGTTCCTCTGCCAGTGCCGCGAGCCGATTGCGCTGCCCTTCCCAGGAAACAAGGCGCGGCCCGATCCAGACCGCCGCAAGCGCGATCCCGGCGAAAAGAAAAGCGAAAAGGCCGCGGCGCGATTTCAGCTTGCGCTCCCCCAGCCACCACCGCCTGGCGTTTCAATGCCAAGCACTTCTCCGGCGGCGAGATGCGCGGAATCGCTGCCCTTCAGCCATTGCACGCTGCCATCGGCGCGTTCCACCCATTGCCGCCCGGCAGCGCCATCGGCACCGCCTTGCAGCCCATGCGGCGGGACATTGCGGCGCGATGCCACAATCACCGCTTCCATCGGGTGCAGGAAGCGAATGCGGCGACGAGAGCCATCACCACCGCGCCAGCGCCCTGCCCCACCTGAGCCGCGCCTGATGGCAAATTCCTCAAGCCGCACGGGGTAACGCAATTCCAGGATTTCCGGATCGGTCATGCGCGTATTCGTCATGTGGGTTTGCACCGGGCCCGCGCCATTGAAGCCTGGTCCCGCGCCTATGCCGCCGCAGATGGTTTCATAATATTGGTAGCGCGCATCGCCAAAAAGCAGGTTGTTCATGGTGGCCTGGGCCGAAGCGCAAGCACCAAGGGCGGCGAGCAACGCATTGCAGGTCATTTGGCTGACCTCGGTATTGCCGGCCACCACCGCGGCGCCGGGGCGCGGTGACAGGAAAGTGCCTTCTGGGATCACGATTTCCAAGGGCTTGAGGCAGCCATCATTGAGCGGAATATCCTCGCCTACCAAGCACCGGAAGCAATAGAGCACGACGGCGCGGCACACCGCTGATGGCGCGTTGAAATTGCTGGGGCGTTGCGGGCCGGTGCCAGTGAAATCAATCACCGCCTTGCGTGCGGCGCGGTCAACGCGGATGGCAACCTTCAAGGGCGTGCCATCATCAATGCTGGTCTCAAAATGGCCATCAGGAAGTTTGGCCAATACGCGGCGCACGCTTTCTTCGGCATTATCCATCACATGCCGCATATAGGCGCTGACGGTGGCAAGCCCGTAATCGGCAATGGCGCGGCGCAATTCCTGCACGCCTTTTTCATTGGCGGCGATTTGCGCCTTGATATCGGCCACATTCACATCCGGGCTGCGCGCCGGGTAGCGTGCGCCGGCCAGCACGGC
>JBIIIE010000181.1:0-5958 GCA_044235135.1 Roseomonas sp.
GAACACGCTCTGTTCCGCCTTGGCGCCGGTGACACGCACCTTCTTCGCATTGATGATGACAACATGGTCACCGCAATCCACATGGGGGGTGAATTGCGGCTTGTGCTTACCGCGAAGGCGATTGGCAACCAGGGTGGCGAGACGGCCGAGCACGAGCCCATCCGCATCAATCAACACCCAGTTCTTCTTCACCTCCGCCGGCTTCAGCGAGCGGGTTTGCGTGGCAATCATGGTGGTTCCGAATAAACCTATGGAAAGGAAGCGGGCTTATCCGGGCCAGGGCCAGAAAAGTCAAGCGGAAAAGGGACATTTTTGTATGTGGTATCTGGATACCGCAAACCTGAATAACCCTACCCAGCAGCGCTCCAGGGTGCTTATTTGCACCCCAGAGCAACCCCTTGGAAGACCCGCCGCATGAGCGACAAACCCCATGGCCTTGGCCGCAATACCTCCAATTACGGGGATCGCGACTTCGCGCTATACCTGCGCCGGTCCTTCGCCAAATCCATGGGCTATTCGCAGCGCATGCTGGACAAGCCCGTGGTCGGCATCGCCGATACCGCGAGCGATTATAATAACTGCCACCGCACCGTGCCGGAGCTGATCGAAGCCGTGCGCCGCGGCGTGCTTTCCGAAGGCGCTTTGCCTTTGGGCTTCCCGACGGTCAGCCTGTGCGAACCCTCGCTCAGCCCGTGCTCCATGCATTACCGGAACCTGATGGCGCTTGATACGGAAGCCATGCTCTCCGCCCAGCCCATGGATGCGGCGGTGCTGGTGGGTGGCTGCGACAAGACCGTGCCGGCGCAGCTGATGGCCGCGATTTCCGCCGATATCCCCTCTGTCATGCTGGTCACTGGGCCGATGCTTGCGCAGGCTTTTGAAGGCGAAAGGCTTTCCGCCTGCGCCGATTGCCGCCGCTATTGGGCGCGCTATCGCGCCGGGGAAGTGAGTGCGGAGCGGATCGGCGAATTGGAAGGCAAGCTTGCCACCACCGCCGGCACCTGCGGCGTGATGGGCACGGCTTCCACCATGGCCTGCATTGCCGCGACCCTTGGCTTCATGCCTTTGGCCGGCGCCAGCGCGCCCGCAGTGCATGCGGATAGGCTGCGCATTGCGGAGGAGGCCGGCGCCCAAGCCGTGCGCCTCATCAAGAACCCGATCCGCCCCAGCCAGATGATGACCCAGGCCAATCTGGATAATGCGACGCGCGTGCTGCTGGCGCTTGGCGGTTCCACCAATGCGGTGGTGCATCTGGCGGCGATTGCGGGCCGCGCGGGGCTTTCGCTTGACCTAAAGCGGCTGGATGCGCTGTCGGAAGAAACGCCGGTGCTGGTGGATCTGAAGCCGACCGGCGAAGGCTATATGGAAGATTTCCACGCCGCCGGCGGCATGCGCGCGCTGCTCTGGGAATTGCGTGATTTGCTCGATCTGACAACGATTGATCTGGATGGCGTCAGCCTGGCTGACCGCATTGGCGATGGCAGCCATTTTGTGGATCGGCGCATCATTCGCGCGCGTGGCGAGCCAGTCTCCCCGGTGGGGGGCCTGGTCGCGCTGTTTGGTTCGCTCGCGCCAGAAGGCGCCATCCTGAAGCGCAGCGCCGCGACCCCCGCGCTTTTTGAGACCGAAGCGCGCTGCATGGTGTTTGATGGGCTGGAAGATCTGGCGAACCGCATTGATGACCCGGCGCTGGATGTGACGGCGCAGGATATTCTGGTGCTGAAACATGTGGGGCCGCGTTCGCCTTCCGGCATGCCAGAAGCGGGCTATTTGCCCATCCCGAAAAAGCTCGCCCGCGCCGGCGTGAAGGATATGGTGCGCATGAGCGATTGCCGCATGTCCGGCACTGCCTTCGGCACCATTGTGCTGCATATCGCGCCGGAAGCGGCAGTCGGTGGGCCGCTGGCTTTGGTGCAAACCGGTGATCGCATCAGGCTTTCGGTGCGCGACCGCAAGCTTGATCTGCTGGTGGCGGAAGATGAAATGGCCCGCCGCCGCGCCGCCTGGCAGCCCGCCCCGGCACCCAAGCGCGGCTGGGACAAGCTGGTTTATGATCAGGTGACGCAGGCACCGCTTGGCGCTGACCTGGCCTTCCTGCGCGCGGCACCTTGATTGCGCCGCCTGCCCTTTGCGCCCTTGCCTGGCGGAGGGCTTTCACTGGTGCAGCCCATCCATCAAAGCGATGTGACGCGCGCCTTGCTGGCAGCATCCCGGCATGATTGGACGGGGCCGCATGCCATGGTGATCGCAGGGTCGGAACCCATGCCCTATCGCGATTTCCTCGCCGCCGTGGTGCGCGCTGCGGGGCTTGGTGCGCGCCCGGTGCTGCCGCTGCCTGCGGGTTTGCTGCGTGCCCTGGCGGGGCTCACGCGCGTGATCCCGGGCCTGCCTTCCATTGGCGCCGATGAAATTCGCCGCTTGACGGAAGACAAGGCTTTCGACATTGCGCCGATGCGGGATATTCTTGGTGTCATACCCAATCCGCTGGAGCAGGGGCTGGCGCAGACCTTTGCCCCCGCTCAAAAGAAATAAGGAAGGCTTCCCATGCCCATCATCAACCGCATTGCCGAATTCCACCCGGAAATGACCGCCTGGCGGCGTGATTTTCACGAACACCCCGAATTGGGGCTGGAGGAGGTGCGGACTTCCGGCATCATCGCCGAAAAGCTGCGCGACTTCGGCTGTGATGAGGTGGTGACGGGCATCGCCAAAACCGGCGTGGTCGGCGTGATCCGCGGCCGCACGGATAATGGCCGCGCGATTGGGCTGCGCGCCGATATTGATGCGCTGCCCATTCATGAGGAAACCGGCCTGCCTTATGCTTCCAAGATCCCTGGCAAGATGCATGCCTGTGGCCATGATGGGCACACCACCATGCTGCTGGGTGCCGCGAAATACCTGGCCGAGACGCGTAATTTCGATGGCACGGTTTATGTCATTTTCCAGCCGGCGGAAGAAAACCTGGCCGGCGGCGAATTGATGGTGAAGGAGGGCCTGTTCACCCGTTTCCCGATGGAACGTGTTTTCGGCATGCATAATTGGCCGGGCGCGCCGGAAGGCACGTTCCTGTGGCGCGAAGGCCCGGTGATGGCGGCGGTCGCCAATCTTGAAGTGAATATCACCGGAAAAGGTGCCCATGGCGCCATGCCGCATAATGGCACGGACCCGATTGTTGTCGCCGCCGCCATTGTGCAGGCGCTGCAATCCATTGTCGCGCGCAATGTGGAACCGGTGGAAGCGGGCGTGATCACCATTGGCCATATAACCGGCGGGCATACCTTCAACGTCATTCCTGAAACCGTGCGCATGTTGGGCACGGCGCGCTGGTTTGCGCCCGAGATTGGCGATTTGCTGGAACGCCGTTTCAAGGAAACCGTGACCGGCATTGCCTCTGCCATGGGTGCCTCTGCCACCGCCGAGTTCGCCCGCGCCTATCCGGCGACGATCAATGAGGTTGAAAGCACGCATCTGGCCGCCAAGGCCGCACGCGCCGTACAAGGCGAAGCCCGCGTGCTGCCCATGCCTAAACCCACCATGGGCGGAGAGGATTTCGCCTTCATGCTGAATGCCAAAGCTGGCGCCTATCTGATGCTGGGTGGCGGGCGCGGCCCGAATGAGGCGCAGGTGCATCACCCGCTTTATGATTTCAACGACAATATCCTGCCCGTGGGCGCATCCTATTGGGCGACGCTCGCTGAACAATTGCTGCCGCGCGGATAGGCAGCGCGGCGGATTGTCAATTCAGCCTGAATAACTCGCGATCTCGATCAAATTGCCATCGGGATCGCGGCAATAGACCGACATGATAGGCCCTAGCGCACCGGCCTTCGCGACTGGTCCCACTTCTACCGCAACGCCACAGGCGCGCAGATATTCCGCCACCTGTTCGGACTTCATGGTTACCACGAAGCATAAATCATCCGTCCCCGGCACGCCGCCTGCCGCGCCCGTGAACCATTCCTCCTGTGTTGCATTCACGGGGCGTAGATTGATCTTCTGCCCACCGAAGCGAAGGGATGTGCGGCGATGGGGGCCGAATTCCTCTCGTTCCATGCCCAGCACGCGCTGATACCAGGAAGCGGAGATTTCAACATCGCGGCAGGTAATGACCAGATGATCCAGGCGATCCACGGCGAAACGCATGATGCTCAGCCTTTCTTCGGCAAACGCGCCGTCACTTCGATTTCAATGCGCATGATATCGGTTTGCAGCCCGGCATGGATCAGCGTGGAAGCCGGCCGCGCCTTGCCGAAATGCTTGCGAAAGACCGGCCAGCAGGGCTCCCAATCTTCCCTTCTGGGAACAATGGTCAGCACGCGCACCACATCATCCAAGGTGCAGCCGGCTTCGGCCAAGGCGCGGCTGATATTGGCGAAGCATTGTTCGGCCTGCGCCACCACATCGGGTGCGATGGTCATGGTGGCGTAATCATAGCCGGTGGTGCCGGATACCCAGACATAATCGCCATCCACCACCGCGCGGGAATAGCCAATCTCCGCTTCGAATTTGGAACCGGAGGAAATCAAACGGCGTTCATTCATGGCGTTATGTCCCTGTTACGCGGTCATCGGCCCGCCGCATTTTTCCGGGCGGAATTTGCGTTCGGTGGAGGCTGGAAATTTCGCGAGCTTATCGGCGGGCCGGATTGGGCGGCGGACCAATTCCCCACCGCAATTCGGGCAAAGCCCCCCCGGCAGTTTGGTGCGCGCGCAATCCACGCACCAGGTGCATTCAAAGGAACAGATCAGCGCATCGTGGCTTTCGGGCGGCAAATCCCGCCCGCAGCATTCGCAATTGGGTCTTAGTGCCAGCATTGGGCTTTTCCTTTCACGGCGGGGCCACGATGCGCGCGACAAATCGTCGCACCATTGGCAGCACCACCAGCACGGTCGGGAAGGCGATGACCCAGGAAGAAAGCCAGGCAATCGGCCAACGCACGAGAAACTCCGCCCCCGGCCCCAGCGCGAGCAGGGTGGAGATGCCGGAAATCACGATGGTCATGATCCCGGAAAGGATGAAGCCCGTCACCGGCAGCGTGAAACGCGCCGGCAGGCGGCGATCCTGGGCTTGGTTCACTCCAACCCCTCATAGAAATCATTGCCCTTGTCATCCATGACGATGAAGGCCGGGAAATCCTCAACCTCAATCCGCCAGACAGCTTCCATGCCGAGTTCAGGATATTCCAGCACTTCCACCTTCTTGATGCAGTCCTGCGCGAGCCGCGCGGCCGGGCCGCCCACTGACCCCAGATAGAAACCGCCATATTTCTTGCAGGCATTCAACACGGCCTTGGAACGATTGCCCTTGGCCAGCATCACCATGGAACCGCCGGCGCTCTGGAAGGCTTCCACATAGGAATCCATCCGCCCCGCGGTGGTGGGGCCGAAGGAACCGGTTGCCATGCCCGTCGGCGTTTTCGCCGGGCCCGCGTAATACACGGGATGATCCTTCATATATTGCGGCAGACCCTGCCCGGCATCCAGCCTTTCCTGTAATTTCGCATGCGCAATGTCACGCGCCACCACCATGGTGCCGGTCAGGCTCACGCGGGTTTTCACAGGGTATTTGGAAAGTGTGGCGCGGATATCGCTCATGGGGCGGGAAAGGTCGATTTTCACCACTTCGCCATTCAGAATATCGGCAGTCGCTTCCGGCAGATACTTCGCCGGATCATGTTCCAATTCCTCAAGGAACACACCTTCCGGCGTGATCTTCGCCTTGATCTGCCGATCGGCGGAACAGGAAACGCCAATGCCAATCGGCAGGCTGGCTCCATGCCGCGCAAGCCGCACCACACGCACATCATGGCAGAAATACTTGCCGCCAAACTGCGCGCCAATGCCAAGATTCTGCGTGAGCTTATGCACTTCGGCTTCCAGTTCCGGATCGCGGAAGGCATGGCCGGAAAGATCGCCCGATGTCGGTAGCGCATCCAGCCATTTCGTGCTGGCCAGCTTC
>JBIIIE010000001.1:0-60731 GCA_044235135.1 Roseomonas sp.
CGGGCGTGCGGCTTTCCTTCACCACATCGCGCCACCACAGGAACATGATGGCCAAAACGCCGGCAAGGCCAAGGAACATCACAATCTTGTTGCCGTAATGCGCCCATAGAATGATGCCGAGCACCATAGCGCCCGCGGCGAAGGACATCACCAGCGGCCAAGGTGAAGGGTCCACCAGATGATAAGGGTGCTTATGCAGCGGGGGAGCTTCACCTTCCGCCGTGGTTGCCTGCGCGTGCGATGTGCTTGCCATTGTCAGTCCTGGTGCCTTCCTCGGTCAGGGGTCTATGCCCGAACCGGACGCTCGCATCAATCCTGAAACCGCCCCTGAAATCAAGCCCATCAGGCATGAAAACCGGGCCTGGCCGTCAATCAATTCTGCCTTGTGCCGGCCCGCCCGACATGCGGCCCGGCATTGGCAAGCGCGCCGGCCTTTTTCGCATCTTCAATCGTGCGGAAGAAGCTGTAGGAAAGCGTGATGGTGGTGATGTCGCGCGTGCTGGGGTCTTCGGCGATGCGCGGGTCCACCCAGAAGGTGACTGGCATATCCACCCGCTCATTCGGAGTCAGGGTTTGTTCGTCAAAACAGAAGCAGGCGATCTTATGGAAATAGCGCCCGACCTTCTCGGGCGTAACGTTGTAAGTAGAAACCCCGGTGACGGGCACGTCAGAGCGATTAGTGGCGGAATAAAAGGCAAGCCCTTCTTCGCCCAGTCGCAGCGTCACGCTGGTCTGTTCGGGCATGAAGCGCCAGGGCAGATTGGGGTGGGTGGTGGCGTTGAAGCGAATGGTGATCTGCCGATCCCCCGCCGCACCGGGCGCTGCTGCGCTGCGCTGCGTGGTGCCGCCAAAGCCGGTCACGCGACAGAACAGGTCGTAAAGCGGCACGGCGGCGAAGGAAAGACCGACCATGAAGGTGACCAAGCCCGCTGCCGCAAGCCCGGTGCGCTTGTTCCGCCGCGCGAGCGCTGCCTTGCGCTGTTCCTGTTCCATGCCGTTCATGTGGGAAGCGCCGCGCCGCTGCTCAAGCCCGGAGCAGCCGCGCAATGCCGATGAAATAGAACAGCACCGAAAGCCCCACCAGCACCAGCAGCAGGGCGATATTGCGCCCGCGCCGACGCTTTTCGAAAATCGCGCGTTCTTCCGGGGTCATGGTGACAGGATCAGCTTTTCAGCGGCCAGCACAGCAAAAAGCGCGAAAAGATAAGTGAGCGAAAAGCGGAAGCATTTCTTCGCGGCCTTGTCGCCCGCCAGGCTGCGGCCTTCTGAATCCTGCGCTTCACGCAACACCAGCACGGCATGGCGAATGAAATTCAGCCCAAGCAGGGCTGCAACCACGCCATAGGCCGGCCCGGAAAAACCAATCAGCCAGGGCGCCATGCCAAGCGGCGCCAGCGCCAGCGTGTAATAAAGGATTTGCTTGCGGGTTTCACGCGCGCCAGCGGTTACAGGCAGCATGGGCACGCCGGCCTTGGCGTAATCCTCATGCGCCCAAAGTGACAGGGCCCAGAAATGCGGCGGCGTCCAGATGAAGATAATGGCGAACAGGATAATCGGCACCAGCGTGATATCGCCCGTCACCGCCGCCCAGCCGATCAGCGGCGGAAAGGCGCCCGCCGCACCACCAATGACAATGTTCTGCGGTGTGCGGCGCTTCAGCCACATGGTGTACACCACCACATAAAACAGGATGGAAAAGGCAAGGACGCCAGCCGCCAGATAATTGGTGGCGAAAGCCATCACCATCACGGAACCGACACCAAGCAGAATACCAAAGGCAAGCGCGGCATCAGGGGCGATGCGCCCGGCGGGGATGGGCCGGCGCGCCGTGCGGCGCATCACCGCATCAATGTCGCGATCATACCACATATTGATGGCGCCTGAGGCGCCGGCAGCGACCGCGATGCAAAGAATGGCAATCACCGCCAGAACCGGATGCAAATGCCCCGGTGCGACCAAAAGTCCGGCAACGGCGCTGAACACCACCAGCGACATGACGCGCGGCTTCAGCAGCGCCACCCAATCGCTCACTTCCGAGATATTGTAGGAAACAGGAAGGGGGGCCGCGCCCCCCTTGCCGTTTTCGATGACTGAATCGCTCATCGTTACCCCATAGGCCCCGCAGCCTTAACGCATGCGGGGAATTTCCTCAAAAGTATGGAAGGGCGGTGGGGAAGCAACCTGCCATTCCAAGGTGGTCGCACCCTCGCCCCAGGGGTTAGCCGCCGCCTTGGCGCCCGACCGCATGGTCACCCACACGATGTAGAAGAAGAACAGGAAGGACGCCACCGAGATCAGCGACCCGATCGAAGCGACGAAGTTCCAGCCCCAGAAAGCTTCCGGATAATCCGGATAGCGCCGCGGCATGCCCTGATTGCCCGAGAAATGCATCGGGAAGAAGGTCAGGTTCACGCCGATAAAGGTCATCCAGAAATGGATCTTGCCCAGCGTTTCGGGATATTGCCGCCCGCACATCTTGCCGATCCAGTAATAGAAGCCGGCATAGATCGAGAAGACAGCACCCAATGACAAGACGTAATGGAAATGCGCCACCACGTAATAGGTATTGTGCAGGATCTGATCAATGCCCGCATTGGCGAGCACCACACCCGTCACGCCACCCACGGTGAAGAGGAAGATGAAGCCCACCGCGAAAAGCATGGGCGTATCCATCTTGATGGACCCGCCCCACATGGTGGCGATCCAGGAGAAGATCTTCACGCCCGTCGGCACCGCAATCACCATGGTGGCCGCCATGAAGTAGGCGCGCGTGTCCACATCAAGACCCGAAGTGTACATGTGGTGCGCCCAGACGATGAAGCCGACAAAGCCGATCGCCACCATGGCGTAAGCCATGCCTAGGTAGCCAAAGACAGGCTTGCGGCTGAAGGTGGAAATCACATGGCTGATGATGCCGAAGCCCGGCAGGATCATGATGTAGACTTCCGGATGGCCGAAGAACCAGAACAGATGCTGGAACAGCACCGGGTCGCCACCGCCTTCGGGGCGGAAGAAGGACGTGCCGAAATTGCGGTCTGTGATCAGCATGGTGATCGCACCCGCCAGCACCGGCACCGCCAGCAGCAGCAGGAAGGCCGTGACCAGCATGGACCACACGAACAGCGGCATCTTGTGCAACGTCATGCCAGGCGCGCGCATGTTGAAGATGGTGGTGATGAAATTCGCCGCCCCCATGATGGACGAAGCGCCGGCAAGGTGCAGCGAGAACAGCGCCAGATCCATCGCCGGGCTGGAATGGAAGGTGCTGTCTGACAGCGGCGGATAGATGGTCCAACCCGCGCCAGGGCCTTCGCCCACGAAAAGGCTTGCCGCCAGCAGCAGGAAGGCCGGCACCAGCAGCCAGAAGGAAATGTTGTTCATGCGCGGGAAGGCCATATCCGGCGCCCCGATCATGATCGGCACAAACCAATTGCCGAAGCCCCCAATCAGCGCCGGCATGACCACGAAGAACACCATGATCAGGCCGTGGGCCGAGATATAGGCATTCCACATCTGGCCGTCAGAGAAAATCTGCATGCCGGGATACATGAGTTCCAGGCGCATCAGCAGCGAAATGCCGATCCCCACCAACGCCGCCACCAGCGAGAAGATGATGTAGAGCGTGCCGATATCCTTGTGGTTCGTAGAAAAGAACCAACGGGACACAAAGCCCGGCTTGTGATCGTGATGATCGTCGTGATGGGCGTGCGAAGCGGTTGCCATTTTTGTCTTCTCCAAAACCGCGCCTTACCGGCGGGCCTCCGCGATCTGAAGTTGTTCCTGTGAAGCGGGCGCGGCGGCGATCACCGGCGCACTGCCATCCGCCCGGGCAAAGCGCTTTTGCGCATCGGCCACCCATGCGTCGAATTCAGCACGCGGCAGGGCGCGCACCGCAATCGGCATGAACCAGTGATTCGTGCCGCAAATCTGATTGCACTGCCCATAGAAAATGCCGGGGCGATCGGCGCGCATCCAGGTTTCCAGCGTGCGGCCGGGGATGGTGTATTTCTGCACGCCAAGCGCCGGCACGAAGAAGGAATGGATCACATCATGGCCGGTGGTCAGGATGCGGATATTGGCGCCCACCGGGATCACCATTTCATTATCCACATCCAATCTGAACAATTGGCCCGGCTTCAGATCAGCTTCCTGGATCGGATAGCTGTCGAAGGTGAAATTGCCGTGATCGGAATAGGTGTAATTCCAATACCATTGCCGGCCCTGCACCGTCACCGTCATATCGGCATCAATCGCGCGGTCCTGGAAATACAGCAGGCGGAAGGATGGGATGGCAATCACCACCAGGATCAGCACCGGAATGACGGTCCAGGCAATCTCAAGCCCGGTATGGTGGCTGGTGGTGGAAGGCACCGGGTTGCGTTCGGCGCTGAAGCGCCACACGCAATAGGCCAGCAACACCAGCACGAAAATCGTGATGGCGACGATGATGAAGAACACCAAGCTGTTCAGCGAGGCGATACGCTCCTTGATCATCCCGCCTGAGGGCTGCAAGCCCATGCCCCAGGGGGCGGGCGCGCCGACCATGCTCTCTGCCAGGGCCGGCACTGCCAGCACCAAGCCCATCGCCAATGCCGCCAGACCGGCGAAAAACCGACCCGTGCCGAATGCGCGGCCCTTTGCCTTCAAAACCTTCATCAACCCATCCCTTATCGGTCGTGAAAACCACGCCTTTTCAAGATTTTAACCATTTCTCCATGAGGCATTTCGCCCCATTGGAGACTAACTCGGGCGGACCATAATGGCGCCCCCCGCACCGCACAAGGGCGGAGATGCGGAAAAGCCGCATAATCCATTTCCCGCCGCCTCAAGCCTCTCCATCCGCGGCTTCTTCCTCACTGATATGGTCCACCATATCAGCCAGCATGGACCTTATATGTTCATCGCCGACCACATAAAACACCTGCCGCCCGCGCCGATCCGCCTGTAACAATCGCGCCGCGCGCAACAGGCGCAGATGATGCGAAACCAATGAGGGCGAAATACCCAGCCTTTCCGCCATTTCATTCACCGCCGCCGGCGCGTCCCGGCAGGCGAGGATGATCTTGAGGCGTGTCGGGTCGCTCATCAGCCGAAAGGTCTCGGCCAATTCCACCACCAGATCATCACCAATCCGAAAACGCCCCCGCATGGGATCATCGCCACTGTTTCACACCGAACATGGCGTCGGCAGGTTGGATTCCGCAAGGTATCGCCGCGCAAGGACTTGACGAAGGGGCAGGCAGGGCCAAGCTTGGTTACATAATAAACCTCTGAAAAATAAGGAATATATGCAGAAATGAACAGGTGTTCAGCCATTGCTAGGCGGGACCTTGGCCTTGGGCTTTTGGCGCTGGCGCCCATCCCGGTGCTGGCGCAGAACCGCGCCCAACCCCGCGCGCTGTCAACTGTTGCCATGGTGGGCGATCTGGTGCGCGATATTGGCGGGGGCGGCATCCGCGCCGAAACCCTGATCGGGGAAGGTGTGGACCCGCATCTGTTCCGCCCGACGCGGGCCGATACGGCGCGGCTGCTCGGCGCAGATATCATTTTTGCCAATGGCCATCGGCTGGAAGGCCGCATGGGCGATGTGCTGGCCCGCGCCGCCGCCAATGGCAAGCCGGTGGTGATGGTGGCGGAAAGCCTGCCGCGGGCGAAACTGCGCGCCAATCCTGACTACCCGGACGCCGCCGACCCGCATGTCTGGATGGACCCGATTTTGTGGGCCGAAGCCGCAGGCAGCGTCGCCGCCGGGCTGGCCCGGCTGAAGCCTGATCAGGCCAGCATCTTTGCCGCCAACCTCGCCGCGCTGCGTAACAGGCTGGCGGCGCTGCATGAATATGGTGCGCGGGTGATGGCCAGCATCCCGGCGCGGCAGCGCCTTTTGGTGACCGCGCATGACGCCTTTGCCTATTTCGCCGCGCGCTATGGCCTGGAAGTGGATAGCATCCAGGGGCTTTCCACCGAATCGGAAGCGAATTTGGCGCGCATTGAAGCCCTGGTGCGCAGTCTGGTGGAACGGCGCATCCCGGCGGTATTCGCCGAAAGCTCGGTCCCTGATCGCGCCGTGCGCGCCTTGATTGAAGGCGCCGGGGCGCGCGGGCAGCGCGTGGCCTTGGGTGGGACGCTGTTTTCCGATTCCATGGGCAAGCCTGGCACCTATGAAGGCAGCTATATCGGCATGATGGACCATAACTTCACCACCATCGCCCGCGCCTTGGGTGGCGAGGCGCCGGCACGCGGCATGCAAGGCCAGCTTGCCACCGCATGAGCCAGACCATGACAGCGCCCGCACCACTCGCCATCACGCATTTGACGGTCGCTTACGGCGACAAGACAGTGTTGTGGGACATCACCTGGGATGCCGCGCCGGGGTTGACCGCGATTGTCGGGCCGAATGGCGCGGGGAAATCCACGCTGCTGCGCGCGGCCCTTGGCCTGATCCCAAGCATCGCCGGCGAAGCGCGCTTCTTTGGCCGCAAGCTGGATGAGGTGCGCAACCGTGTGGGCTACCTGCCGCAGCGCGCTTCGGTGGATTGGGATTTCCCGGCAACCGCGCTCGATGTCGTTTGCATGTCGCGCTATCCGCGCATGCGCTGGTGGGGGCGTGTGCCCAAAGCGGAACGCGACGCGGCGCGCGGTGCGCTTGATCAGGTGGGATTGGCGGACCTGGCGGATCGGCAGATCGGGCGCTTGTCGGGCGGGCAGCAGCAGCGCGTGTTTTTGGCGCGCGCTTTGGCGCAGGATGCTGACCTGTATTTGATGGATGAACCCTTCGCCGCAGTTGATGCGGCAACGGAACAGGCGATTATCGCCGTGCTGCGCCGCGTGGTGGCGACGGGGCGGAGCGTGATTGCCGTGCATCATGATCTGGCGACCGTGCCTTCCTATTTCGATCAGGTGCTGCTGCTGAATGGCCGCGCGGTTGCGGCGGGCGATGTGAAATCCGCCTTCACGCCGGATGCGATTGCGCGCGCCTATGGCGGGCGGCTGAATGTGCTGGAACAGGCAGTGGCGGAAGGCGGGCTCAGGTGAGTCTTGGCTATAACACGCTGGTTGTTTTGCTGGGCTGCGCCTTGCTGGGGCTGGCTTGCGGCACGGTCGGCGCTTTCGCGCTGCTGCGCGGGCGCGCCTTGATGGCCGATGCGGTGGGGCATGCCGCTTTGCCCGGCGTGGTGCTGGCGGCGATGATTGTGGCCAGCTTTGGCGGCAATCCGCGCGCATTGCCGCCCTTGCTGGCGGGCGCGGTGATTGCCGGCGTGCTTGGCGTGCTGGCGGTGCAATTGCTCACACGCGGGCGGCGCATTCGGGAAGACGCTGCGATTGCCATTGTGCTTTCAAGTTTCTATGCGCTGGGCGTTGCGCTGCTTTCCTATGTGCAGACCATGCCGCAGGCCGCGCAGGCGGGGCTTGGCAAATTCATCCTGGGGCAGGCGGCGGCGATGCGCGCGGAAGATGCGCTTTGGGCCGGCGGCATTGCGGCATTTTCCGTGCTGGTCTGCCTGGTGCTGTTCCAACGCCTGCGCGCCGCCTGTTTTGATCCCGATTACGCGCGCGTCATGGGGCTTTCGGTGGCGCGGACCGATCTGATGCTGCTTGGGCTGATAGTGATTGTCGCGGTGGCGGGGTTGCAGGCGGTGGGGCTGGTGCTGGTCGTGGCCTTGCTGATCTTGCCGGCGGCAACGGCAAGGTTGCTCACGCATCGGCTGCCCGTGCTGTTGCTGGTCTCGGCATTGCTGGGCGCTTTGGCGGGGGCTTTGGGCGCGGCGGCTTCGGCCTTTGAACCGGAATGGCCGACGGGCGCGGCGGTGGTGCTGGTGGGCGCGATGTTCTTCACCCTTGCGATCCTGCTGGCACCGGATCGCGGATTATTGCCCGAAGCCTGGCGCCGCACGCGCCGGCGTATTGCCGCGACCGAATCCCATTTCCTGCGCGCCGCCTGGGAAGCGCAGGAAGCCGCTGGCGCCGGCCCCGGTACGGCGGGTGATCGCTGGACCCCGATTGCCGCCCTGGCTGCGGCGCGCGGCTGGTCTGAAGCCTATGCGGCGCGGCTTGCCCTTTGGCTTGGGCTGCGCGGCTTGGTGGCGCGGGCAGAGGGTGAGATTCACCTGACGCCTCGTGGCGCCGCTGCCGCGCGGCGTGCGGTGCGCGCGCATCGCGCGGTGGAACATCATCTGCTCGGCCTGGGGGCCACGGATATCGCGGGCGCGGATCGGCTGGCGGATTTGGTGGAACATGGTCTTCCGGCGGAAATGGCAACACGCTTATTGGCGGAGCCTTCCTCCTTGCCGGCCTCACCGCATGCTTTAGGTCCAAGAACGTGACAGAGCTGGATTTCCTGAGGCTCGATCTGCCGGCCTTGCTGGCGGCGATTCTCGCTTGCGGGATATGCGGGCTGCTTGGGTCTTTTCTGGTGCTCAGGCGCGATAGTTTGCTGGGGGATGCGCTATCCCATGCCGTATTGCCCGGCATTATCGCGGGCTTTGCGATCACCGGCGCGCGGGCGGGTTTGCCCATGCTGCTCGGCGCGCTGGCGGCGGCCTTATTGGCGGTGGTGGCGATCAGCCTGGTGCGGCGCGTGGCGCGGCTGGAATCGGGTGCGGCGACCGGCGCGGTTTTCACCAGCTTTTTCGCGCTTGGCCTGATGCTGATTGAAGCGACCGGCGCGCGCAGCGTTGATCTTGATTTGGATTGCGTGCTGTTCGGGCAATTGGAAAGCCTGGTCTGGCTGGAAGCGCAGGGCTTTGCATCTTTGCTTGATCCGGCGGCGCTGGCTTCACTGCCGCGTCAGATATTTTTATTGGCGGCGGTCGCGGTGGTGCTGGCGGGGCTTGTTGCATTGTTGTGGCGGCCTTTGCATTTGCTCTGTTTTGACCCCGATTACGCTGCCGCGATCGGCTTGCCGGCGCGCGGGCTGGAATTGGTGCTGAATTTGATGGTGGCGGCTGCGGCGGTCGCGGCGTTTGAAGCGGTGGGCAGCATTCTTGTCGTGGCGATGCTGGTCTGCCCGGCAGCGGCGATACGCTTGCTCACGGATTCCTACCGCGCGCAGGTTTTGGGCGGTGCGGCTTTGGGTATGGTGCTTGGCGCCTTGGGCTATGCCTTGGCTGGGCCTGTGCCGGCGGCACTTGGGCAGGATGTTGCGCTGAATGCGGCGGGCGTCATCGGCACGCTGGGCGGGCTTGCGGTGGCCGGCGCCATGCTGCTTCGCCAGTGGCGCAGCGCCGCGCCAAGATCAGCGGCTATCTCAGGATAATTTCCACGCGCCGGTTTTGCGGTTCGCGCACGCCATCGGCGGTCGCGACCAGGGGCTGCGTTTCACCCAAGGCCGTGATGCTGATATCCTGCCGCGCGATACCGCGCTTGATCAGTTCTTCCGCCACGGTTTCGGCGCGGCGGCGCGACAAGGCCAGATTATATTGCGGCGTGCCGGTGCGATCCGCATGGCCAGCCAGTTCAATCCGCGTGGGTTGGGCGCGCGCCGCTTCGGCGGCTTCGCCGATGATCTGGCGGGCGCGCGCGGTCAGGTCCGCGCGGTTCCAATCGAAAAACACCAGAAAGCTCCGCGCCGCGACGGGTGCCGCGACCGCGGCAGAGGCAGCGGCGGGCGCATTGAAGGCATAGCGCAGCCCAAGCAGGAAGGATTGGTTGCGGCTTTCCGTATCCGCCTTGCCAGAGAGCACCGTCGCACCCGCAGCATTCACATAGCTGATCGGGATGCTCGGCCCCAGGCTTTCCAGATAGCGATACTCGGCGGTCAGTGTCAGGCCCGGCACCTGGTCAATCGTGAGGCCGATGCCCACAATGCCCTGCATCGCGAAGGCGCCGCCCGTATCATCACCGCGCAGCCTGAGGCTGCCATTGCCAGGCCGACCGTTCAGATCATTGAAGCTGGTGACAAGATAGCCGGCACCGATGCCGACATAGGGCAGGAAGGGGCCGATCCGCACCAGATCCACCAGCGCATTGCCCATCAGCCCGTAGCTATCCTGCCGCCCGCCATGCCCGCCGGGGCCGGCGAGGCCCGCCGCGCCATTGGCGCTATCAACTTCATTGCTGCGGTAGCTGCCTTCGATTTCAAGCCGGATGCCATTGCTGAAGCCCCAGCCCAGGCTGAGCAGCCCGACGCCGCCATAGTCAAAGCCAAGCTGACCGCCATTGGGCTGGCCGAGCGCCGTCATGCCCTGGTTCAGGCTGCTATCCAGTCGGAATTTGGCATCATCCAAGTAATTCATGCCAATTGCGCCGGCGATGTAAGGCCCTTCGAAAAATTGCGCGCGCGCTGGCACCGCCGCGATAAGCCCGAAGGTCAGGGCGGCGGCTGGCAGGGTAGCGAGCGGAGTTGGGCGGAGCGTCATGCGGTGCAACCTAGCGGCAGTTTCTTAACAAAAGAAGACCATAGCGCCGCGACACTCATGATTTTTGCACCGCGATAGCCGCCAGCGGGCCAAGCGCTGTTGCATCATCCATGGCTGCCAGCGCCCCCAAAGGCAAAAGCCGATTCGCATGGCCCATCTTCCGCCCCGGCCGGGCTTCCGCCTTGCCATAGAGATGCGGGGCGATGCCTGCCTGCCCTTGCAGCCCCGGCCAGGCGGCCATGCCTTCGGGGCCGATCAGGTTGCGCATCGCGGCATCATGGTGCCGATCCGGCACGCCCAAAGGCAGCCCAACCACGGCGCGGATATGTTGTTCGAACTGGGATGCTATGCAGGCATCCATGGTCCAATGCCCGGAATTATGCGGGCGCGGGGCGATTTCATTGCCGATCAGCCGGCCATCGGGCAGCAGGAACATCTCCAAAGCCACCAGCCCCACCAGATCAAGCCCGCGCGCCACGGCGGCCACATGTTCCCGCGCGGCGGCGGCGATCCCTGGCGCCACGCGCGCCGGGGCGTAGCTGATATCCAGAATATGATGGCGATGGGCGTTTTCCGTCGCGTCAAACACCGCGAGCGTGCCATCCGCGCCACGCGCAGCGATGGCGGAGAGTTCCAAGGTGAAGGGCACAAAACCTTCCAGAATCAGCGGGCGCGGTGCCAGCCTGGCCCAGGCTGCGGCGAGGTCTTCGGGGTGACGCAACACGGCCTGGCCGCGCCCATCATAGCCAAGGCGCGTGGTTTTCAGCACCGAAGGCAGCCCTATTTCGGCGACCGCGGCCTGCAATTCGGCTTCGGTGCGCACCGCGCGCCAGGGGGCGACCGGCACGCCGATCCCTTCCAGAAACGCCTTTTCCTGCAAGCGGTCCTGGCAGATGGACAGCGCCTTCAGCCCAGGCCGGCAAGCGACGCGGCGGGAGAGGATTTCCACCGTCTCCGCAGGGACATTTTCAAATTCGAAGGTGACGACATCCACCTGATCGGCGAAGCGGGCCAGGGCTTCGGCGTCTTCATAGGCAGCGACCGTGCGCGCGGCGGCCACCTGCATGCCGGGTTCATCCGCGCCGAGTGCATAGATATGGCAGCGATAACCAAGCCGCGCCGCCGCCATGGCCGACATGCGCCCAAGCTGCCCGCCGCCCAGAATGCCCAGCATGGCGCCGGGCGGCAGGGGGGTCATACCGGGTTCTCCGGCACACTCTCCGTCTGCGCCGCGCGCCAGGCGATCAGGCGTGTGGCGAGCGCGCCATCTTCCAAGGCAAGGATCGAGGCCGCGAGCAAAGCCGCATTCACCGCCCCCGCCCGCCCGATGGCGAGTGTGCCCACCGGCACCCCGGCTGGCATTTGCACAATGGACAGCAGGCTATCCACCCCGGCGAGAGCAGCGCTTTGCACCGGCACGCCCAGCACCGGCAGATGCGTCATGGAAGCGGCCATGCCGGGCAGATGCGCCGCCCCGCCAGCCCCGGCAACAATGACGCGAAGCCCCCGCCCCGCCGCCTGCTTGGCGTAATCAAACAGGCGATCTGGCGTGCGATGGGCGGAAACCACGCGGGTTTCATGGGGAATGCCCAGTTTTTCCAGGGTTTCTGCGGTGTGGCGCAGCGTTTCCCAATCCGAACGGCTGCCCATGATCACGCCCACAAGCGGTAATTCGGCCATCTCTGCCCCTTTCAGGCGATGATATCGGGCAAAAGCTGGCTATCGAGCCAGGCGATTTCGTCCTTCAGCTTCAGCTTGCGCTTTTTCAGCCGCTGCAACTGCAATTGATCCACCGGCCCGGCATCAAGCCGCGCGATCACGGTATCCAAATCCCGATGCTCGGTACGGAGTTCATGCAGGCGGCGGAGCAGGGCTTCTCGGTCAGCGATCATCGCGGGGCCAGGTCGAAATCTCTTGATGCTTTTTAAGGGCGAGTTGGACTAGCATGACTTGTCCGCCCGGGACAGGGCCAACCGCCCGGGCGGCATCACAGCAAAGGATGCCTTGGTATGCGCTTGGATGCCCGGATCGCTTCCCTCAATACCCGTCACGCCGCGCTTGAGGCGCAGATTTTCGCGGAAGACCAGCGACCGAAGCCCGATACCGAAACCCTGGCCCGGCTGAAGCGCGAAAAACTGCGCCTGAAGGAAGAGATGGAAAGGCTGCGTTCAGCAAAGCCGCATTAGGCCATTGCCTGGTCGCATTTTCCGAGCCGCCAAGTATTTCCACTTGGCTTGAAAATGCGCCGCTTTACGCCGCCGCGCCTTCTTCATTCTGCGCTTCAAGTGCCGCGAGTGTCCCCACCGCGGCATTAAGCTCACCCTGTGTGCAAAGGCCCAGAATCACCGGATCGCGCGGCTTGATATTCGCGCTGTTCCAATGGGTCTTGTCGCGCACCTTGGCGATGGTTTCCTTGGTGGTGCCAAGCAGCTTCACAATCGTGGCTTCCGGCACCTGCGGGAAATTGCGGAGCAGCCAGGCAATCGCATCCGGGCGGTCGCTGCGCTTGGAAACGGGCGTATAGCGCCCGCCCTTCGCCTTGGATTTCGGCAAATGGCTGACCTGCCGGACCATGTTGAGCCGCGCTTCGCTATCCGCTTCACAGCGTTGGATTTCTTCGCGCGTCAATTGACCATTGGTGATCGGGTCATAGCCGATGATCCCCTGCGCCACTTCGCCATCGGCGATGGCCTGGATTTCAAGCGGATGCATGCCGACAAATTCGGCGATCTGGTCAAAAGTAAGCGCGGTCTTGTCAATCAGCCACACGGCGGTGGCCTTGGGCATCAAGGGCTGGTTCATGGCATAACCTCAAGGGGCGGGCGGGCGAGAGAAACCCCCGCCTTGTTGCGGTTCCTATAGAGAGAGGCGCGGCCAGGGTCAAAACCCGACCGCGGAAGGAGGAGGAAATGGCCCCGATCGAGGAAGAAGAAAGGCCCCGGCGCGCGCCGCGCTTCCAGCCCATGGTGTTTGACGGCTGGGATGTGGCGCAACTCCGGGAGTATATCGAGGCTTTGCAGGCCGAAATCAGCCGAGCCGAGGCAGCGATAGGGGCGCGTGACGCCCAGCGTGCGGCGGCGGAGGCGTTTTTTCGGAAAGGTTGAACCCCCGCCCATTTGCAGGGCGGGGGCTGGTCAACCTCATGCCGCCTGGGGCGCGGCTTCCGGCAGCGCGGCCGGGCGCGTGCTTTGCACCGGGATTTGCCGCGGCTTCAGCGCTTCCGGCACTTCATGGCGCAGCGCGATATGCAGCAAGCCATTCTCCAACTTCGCGCCGCTGACCACAATGTGATCGGCCAGCACGAAGCGGCGTTCAAAGCCTCGGCCGGCAATGCCGCGATGCAGGAAACGGCGGGTTTCGTCCGGCGCCGCCTGGGCGCGGCCCACCACCGTCAGCGTGTTCTGATGCGCGGTGATGTCCAGGTCGGTTTCGGCAAAGCCGGCCACCGCCATGGTCAGCACATAGCTGTCATCGCTGGTCTTTTCGATGTTGTAGGGCGGGTAACCCCCGGCATCGGCGCCGCTGCGGGCCGTATCCATCAGCCGCGCCAGGCGATCAAAGCCAATGGCGGTGCGGAACAGGGGGGAGAAATCAATAGCGTTCATAGCAGGGACACTCCTTCGCAAAGCAAGGTCCGTTGAGGCCAGCGAACTGATCCTGAATTGCCCCCATCTGGGCGGCAGAGGATTAATCCGCACCCGGGGCCCGAATGGCGCCCCTGGTGAAACTGAAATGGAAATAGCCCGCCACCCAATCAAGGGCCGCAGGCTAAAAATCTCGGCTTTTGAAGAAGGGCCAGACCTTACGGCCCGGCGCCCATCAGCCCTTACTTGCGCGCGCCAATGCCGGCGAAGCGCTTGTTGAACTTCGCGATCTGCCCGCCGGTATCAATGATGCGCTGCTGGCCGGTCCAGGCCGGGTGCGACTTCGGGTCAATGTCCAGGCGAATGGTATCGCCCGGCTTGCCGTAGCAGGAACGGGTCTTGAACTCGGTCCCATCGGTCATGATGATGTTGATCTCATGATAGGCGGGATGGATATCGGACTTCATGGCGCATGCTCACAAAAATGGGCCGCCGATGCCGACCGGCCGCCAGGGAGCGGGGGCTATAGGCGATCAGCCCCATGAAGGCAAGGCAGCGATTGACCAAGGCCCCGCCAAGGGCCAGAGGTTTCGCCCGCCCCTGAACAAGGTCCGCTGCGCGTGAGTCTCAATATCCTCTCCATCCAATCCTGGGTCGCCTATGGCCATGTCGGCAATGCCAGCGCCATCTTTCCCCTCCAGCGCCTGGGGGCAGAGGTCTGGGGGGTGCATACGGTGCAATTCTCCAACCATACCGGCTATGGCGCCTGGCGCGGCCAGGTCTTTGGCGCTGATCTGATCCGCGAATGCGTCACCGGGATTGAAGAACGGGGCGTGCTGCCAAACTGCGATGCGGTGCTGTCGGGCTATTTGGGCTCGGCCGAGATTGGTGCGGCGGTGCGCGATGCGGCGCTTGCGGTAAAGGCGGCCAATCCCCGGGCGCTCTGGTGCTGCGATCCGGTAATTGGCGATACCGGGCGGGGTGTTTTTGTGCGCCCTGGCATTCCGGAATTCCTGCGCGACCAGGCGCTGCCGGCGGCCGATATCGCGACCCCCAATCAATTCGAATTGGAATGGCTGACCGGGCGGGCCGTCACGTCGCTCACTGATGCCAAGGCCGCGATTGCGGCGCTGCAGGCGAAGGGGCCACGCTGCGTGCTGCTGACCTCGCTCCGCACCGATGCGACCGGGGAGAATGAGATTGAATTGCTGGCAGCCGAAGGCGGCGGCTTCTGGCGGTTGCGCACACCGATGCTGCCCTTGTCAGTCAATGGCGCGGGCGATGCGATTGCGGCGCTTTTCCTGTTTCATCGCCTGCAAAGCGGTGCAACGGCGCCAGCGCTGGAAGCCGCCGCTTCCAGTATTTTCGGCCTGCTGAGCCAAACGCTGGCCGCCGGCGCGCGGGAATTGCAGGTGGTGGCGGCGCAGGCGGAAATCACCGCGCCGACACGGCGCTTCAGGGCGGAAGCTTGTTAGTGCATGAAGCTCCGCGTCACATAGGCCTTTAGCGCTTCCACGTCATGCTCCTGCTTGGCGAAGCGGAACTTCACCAAATCGCGGATGCTGACAATGCCAAGCAGTGTCCCGTCCTTGTCGCAGACCGGCAAATGGCGGAAATAGCCCTGGTCCATGATCTCAAGCGCCGCTTCCACGGGCGTATCGGCGCCAACCATGATGACCTCACGGGTCATGATTTCCTCAGCGGCGAGGCATCGGGCGCCGTTGCGCCGATCGGCGACGGATTTCACGATGTCGCGTTCGCTCAAAATCCCGGCGACCTGACCTGACGCGGTCACGATCAGCACGGCACCGATGCGGCGCGCCGCCATGATGCGGGCGATTTCCACCACCGGTGTTTCGGGGGTTACCGAAATGGCGGCATTACCTTTCTGCCGCAAAACTGCTGCTATGGTCATGGCCGGAGGCCTCCTGTTCCGAAGCTCTGCCAGCCCACCTCATCCTTCGGGCGCCTTTTGAGCGCTTTGCGCCGGAATCGCAAGCATTGAATCGCGGGGGGAAAAGGAGTCCGCGCCCTATCGGCCCTTTCGGGCGGTCATCGGTGCTTGCCTTGCCCCGCAGCCGCATGCCAGCCTTCATTCTGGCTTGACGGAAACCGGCTTGCCGGTATCGCACAGGGAGAGATCATCATGACGCTTCTGACCTCACGCCGGCTGCTGCTCGGCGCTGGGCTTGCCACCCCCTTCATCCGCACCGCTTCGGCGCAAACGACCATTGAATGGGTGGCGGGGTCCGTCGGTGGTGGCTGGTACACCATGGCGGCGGGGCTTTCTTCGCTGATCCGGGAAGAAAACCCTGATCTGCAAATCCGCGTCGTGCCGGGTGGTGGCCTCGCCAATTCCACGCGCATCAACAACAACCAATCCCAGATCGGCTGGGGGATTGATGCTTTCTCGGCCTCTGCCGTGCAGGGGATCGAGCCCTATAGTGCCAAGCACGACAAGCTGCGCTGCCTTGGCACCGGCTATTCGCCGACGGAACACCATTTCCTGCGCCACAAGGGTGCGGGGCCTGAGGATATGCGCGCCATCCTGACCCAGCGCGGCCTGAAAATCGCGGCCCCGCAGCGCAGCAGCACGGATGAAATGACGCTGCAGCGCATTTTGCGCTTCCTGGGCACCAGCCCGGACAAGATCAGGGCGGAAGGTGGGCGTTACTTGAACGGTTCCTACGCCGATATCGCTGCCGCCTATAATGATGGCCAGGTGGATTATCTTTACGCGGCCCTCGCGCGCCCGGCAGCGATTTTCACGGAAATCGCCCAAGGCCGGCGCGGCGGGCATATGGTCGCCTTCCCGCAGGATGTGCGTGACCATCTGCAAAAGGAATATGCCTATGCGCAGGGCATCCTGCCGGGTGCCACCTATCCCACGCTCATGACCGGTGATGTGCCGGTGACGCTGATGGATAGCGTGATCCTGGTGCATGAAAGCGTACCGGATGATGTGACTTACAAGATCACCCGCACGCTGATCCGCAATCGCGGCCAGCGCTTGATCACCATTCATGCCAGCATGGGCGCCTGGAACCCGACCGCATCCGTCGCTTATCGCGGTGTGCCCTTGGCGGGTGGCGCGGTGCGCGCCTTCCGCGAAGCCGGCGCCAATCCGCCTGCATGATGAAGCTGCCGCGCTGGCTATAGGGTAGGCACGCCATGCGCGCGCTTGATGGGTGGTTGAAAAGCGCCATCACGCTTTGGATGGCGGGATGGGCGGCGCTGCATCTTTATTTCGGCGGCTTCGGATTTCCGGAGCCGATCGAAATGCGGAGCCTGCATCTGCTTGTCTTCACGCCGCCGCTTTTCCTGCTTTATCCGGCCTTCAAGAAATACTCGCCGCAACATCGCCCAAGCCTGTTTGATTGGCTTTGGGCCATCGCCGCCGCCGCGCCGCATCTTTGGGTTTTCGTGCATGCGGGCGCCGTCAATGATCGCATGGAATATGTGGACCCTTTCACGCCGCTGATGCTGATGCTTGGTATTGTTTGCCTGGTGACGATGCTGGAAGCGATCCGCCGTGCGGTGGAACCGGGCCTTGCCTGGATGGTGGCGGGCTGCCTGCTTTACATGTTCATCGGGCATCATCTGCCTGGCGTTCTGAACACGCGCAATTTCAAATTGAACGAGATCATTGAAGCCGCCTGGCTGGTGCCAACCGCGGGCGGTGTTTATGGCCCGCTCACAGGCATCGTCGCCACCACCATTGCGGTCTTTATCCTGTTTGGCGCCTTCATGCAGGGCAGCGGTACGGGGCGGCTGTTTTCCAATCTCGGCGCCGCGGTGGCTGGGCGCTATACCGGCGGACCGGCCAAGGTTGCCGTTGTTACCTCAGGCCTTTTCGGCACCATGAGTGGGTCTTCCGTGTCCAATGTCATCACCACGGGGGCGATGACCATTCCGCTCATGATGCGCGTGGGCTATCGTCCGGCGGTCGCCGCAGGGATCGAAAGTGCTTCGTCCGTGGGCGGCGCGCTGATGCCGCCCGTGATGGGCGCTGCCGCCTTTGTGATGGCCGAAATTACCAATATCCCCTACGGCGATATCCTGGTGGCCGCTGCGATCGGTGCGGTGATGTATTACTTTGCGATCCTCGCGGCCGTGCATTTTGAAGCGAAGAAGCTTGGCATCGCACCCATGCCGCTCAAGGATATTCCCGCCTGGCGCGAAGTGCTGGCCGATGCGCATCTGGTGTTGCCGATCGGCCTGCTGGTCTATCTGATGACCGAACGCTGGAGCGGCAATTTCGCGGCCTTCTGTTCCACGCTGGCGATGATTGGTGTTTCCCTGCTGCGGGCGCGCACGCGCATGGGTTGGCGCGCCGTGCTGAATAGCCTGGCCGATGCGGGCTTCACCATGGCGCCGCTCGCAGTTTCCATCGCGGGCGCTGGCGTAGTGGTCTCGGCACTCACAGCAACCGGCATGGTCGTGGCCTTTGGCGGAATCATCAAGGATTTGTCCGCGGGCAATCTGGCGCTTTTGCTGATCATGCTGTGTGTCACGGTGCTGGTGCTGGGCCTCGGTATCCCGACCACACCTTCCTACATCATCGCCGCTGCCATTGGCGTGCCGCAGGTGCTGGAACTGGGCAGGCCGCTTGGTATTGATGTTTTGCAGGCGCATCTGTTTGTCTTCTATTTCGCGGTGATCGCGGATGCGACACCGCCCGTCGCGGCGGCTGCCTTCGCCGCCGCCGCCATTGCCAAGGCAAGCCCCACGATTGCCAGCATCCATGCCTCGCGCTTTGGCATTGCCGGTTTCACCGTGGGTTTCGCCTTCATCTATGATCCGGGGATCATGCTGCGCGGCAGTTTCCTGGACATCGCGACGGCGACGCTTATTCAGATCTCCGCACTGACGCTGATTACCGCATCCTATGCGGGGTATTTGTTGCGCCCCATGGGGTGGGTCTTGCGCTGGGCGCTTGGCTTGATCGGGCTGGCCGCGGCGTTTTTGCACCTTTTGCCTGATACACAGCGCCTGATGCTGGCGCTGGGCGCGCTTATGGCGGTTGCGCTGTGGCAGCGCCTCAGGCCAGCATCATCCTGAACCGTTTCACCATTCCGGGAGGAAAACCATGAAAGCCAAATTCCTGCTTGCCGCCGGCCTGTTCGCCGCGCTGCCGGCCTTCGCGCAACCGGTACAGCAAGGCCCGACGGTTTCTGCCATTCGCGCCCGCGATGCGCTGATTTGCGGCGCGCATCCGGGTGCGCCGGGCTTCGGCGTGATGGACAGCCAAGGCGTCAATCGCGGGCTGGATGCGGATACCTGCCGTGCGGTCGCCGCCGCCATTCTGGGGGATGCGAATAAGGTGCGCTGGGTGGTGCTGTCTTCCCAGGCGCGGCTGCCCGCGCTGCAATCGGGGCAGGTGGATATGCTGTCGCGTACCACCACCTGGTCCCATACGCGCGATACCGCGAATGGGCTGAATTTCACCGCCGTCAATTTCTATGATGGGCAAGGCTTCCTGGTGCGGGTGGCAGCCGGGGTCAAGCGCGCCGCTGAACTGGCCGGCGCCACCATATGTGTCACCGCCGGCACAACGAATGAATTGAACCTGGCCGATTGGGCGCGCAGCACCAATACACGCATCCAGCCCTTGGTGTTCGACCAGAATGAGGAAACCCGCAACGCCTATATCAATGGCCGCTGCGATGCTTTCTCAACCGATGCTTCGCAGCTTGCCGGCGTTCGCAGCGCGCTCCGCAACCCGGCGGAACATGTCGTGCTGCCGGATATCATCTCCAAGGAACCGCTGGCACCCGCCGTGCGCCATGGTGATGACCAGTTTTTTGACATTGTGCGCTGGACGGTTTTTGCACTGATCGAAGCCGAGGAATTGGGTGTCACGCAGGCCAATGTGGATGAAATGCTGAACAACCCGAACCCCGCCATTCGCCGCCTGCTGGGTGTTTCCGGTGATCACGGGCCGCTGATGGGGATTGATAAGCGTTGGGCCTATAACGCCATCAAGGCAGTGGGCAATTATGGCGAGGTGTTTGACCGGAACCTCGGCAAGAATTCCCCAATCAACCTGCCGCGGGGCTTGAATGGTTTATGGACGCGCGGCGGCTTGATGTATGCGCCGCCGATTAGGTGAGGTTACCAAAGGAGGGGGTGATAACACCCCCTCAATTCCCCAAGCGTTCCAATATCGCCGGCACATGCACCTGATCGCCCTTGTAGTTCCCGGTCAGCGCATACATCACCAAATTGGTCCCGAAACGATAGGCCAGCACGCGCTGCCGCGCCCCGCCCGGAATTGTCGCATGCGGGTGCTGGCCATTGCGGTCCATCGCCCAGGCCGCCGCCCAATCATGCCCGCCCAGGATCACCGGGCTTACGCTGTCATTGGCGCGGTCCTGATCGCGCGCCACCCAAACCTGCCCGCCGGCGAAACGCCCGGGCAATTCATTCAGCAAGTAAAAGGCGCGGTTCAGCACATGGTCTTCCGGCACCGGGATCAGCGGCGGTATCGCCAAATCGCGCGTCACGCGCCTGAGTGCGGCGCGCGCGCCTGGTGACATGCCCTCACCGGAACCCTGGTCACGCGTATCCATCAGGATAATGCCGCCCTGGCGCATGAATTCATTCAGCGCCGCCGCCATCGCCGCGCCTGGCGCAGGCGCATCGGGCAGGATTGGCCAATAGAGCAGCGGGTAGAAGGAAAGATCATCCTGCCCCGGCGTCACGCCATGGGGTTCGGCCAGCGCGGCTGCCGTGCGGCGATTGACGAAATCAGAAAGCCCCGCAAGGCCACTGCGCGAGGTTTCATCCACCGACGCATCACCGGTCTGGATATAAGCCAATCGCGTGGCAAGCGCCGCGCTGCCATCAGCGCCTTGCGCGCTGGCCTGCCACGGCACCAGCGCCAGCAGCAAAAGCACCGTTAGCGCGAAGCGACGCGGGCGCCATAATCCGCGCAGGCCAAGCGCCGCGATCAATTCAACCAAAAACAGCGCAAAAGCCGCTGCCAAAAGCCATGGCCCCAAATCGCGTTCTGTCGCCGCAACCCCCAAGCTTTCCACGCGGGCGGAGGCCGGCGGAGCGGCCATCAGCCGCGGTCCCGGCAAATGAGTGGCCAAGTTCAGCGCGCGGCGGAAGGCGGCCTCACCGGCGGCGCCCGCCGGGCCATACCAGCCGGGCGGGTGGCGCGGGGAAGCGCGGGCCTCATCCAAGGCGCGGGCGGCAATCGGCGCGGCACCGGCGGGCGGCGCACCCAGCCGGCCAAAACCATCCAGGGTTTCCAATGGCGCCAGGGGCTGATCGGCCTCACCGGCCGCGACACCTGCGGAAAGGGAAACCAGCCGGCGCAGCATATCCACGAAAAGCCCGGAAAGCGGTAGGTTGGACCATTCCGCCTGGGCCGTCACATGAAACAGCACAATCCGCCCGGCGCCGCGCGACTCCGCCGTGACCAAGGGCGTGCCATCGGACAGACGCGCCCAGCTACGTTCCGCGAGGCGCGGCGATGGCTCGGCCAGCACTTGTCGTTCCACCGTGACCTCGGCGGGCGGTGTCAGCCCCGCAAAGGGCGAGTGGTCGGGGAAGGGGGCCAGGGTTTGCGGCTTTTCCCAGGTCAGCATGCCGCCCAATTGGCGTTCGCCCGCGCGCAAGGGCACCGGCAGCAGCGCATCCTGCTTGGCCGCAAGGCGCGGCCCGGCAAAGCGGATCAGCGTGCCGCCCTGGCGCACCCAGGCATCGAGGGCTTCGCGTTCCTTTGGGTCGGCCAATTCGCGGTCGGCCAGGATCAGCACGGAAAGCCTGCGCGCCAGCAGCGCTTCGGGCGTGCCGCGCCGGAGTTCGGCGAAGGGGTCAAGTGCCCGCAGCAGATAGAAAAGCGGGCCGACCAAAGGCGCATCAGCGCCGGTATCCTCAGCCGCGGCGAGGCCCACCGGGCGGCGGCGGAAGCTTTCATCCAGCAGGAAAACCCCCGCCGCGCCGGCTTCCGGTTCCAATTCCAGCCGCACCACCTGGTTGCGGATTTCGCTGGGGAGTTGCAGCACCGCCTCGGCGCTTGTCGCCCCCGCTGGAAGGGCCAAATCCACCCGCGCAAGGCTTGCCCCATCCCCGCCGCGCGCCAGGATGGCAACCTGCCCCGGCAGCGCGACCGGGGCCTGGCCTATCTGCAACCTTAGCCGATCGCCTTCCAAAACCGGTGGCGCCAGCATGCGCCTTGGTTCGGCTGGTGCCTGCATCAGCGTGAGCGGCCCCGCAGCGGCCAGCGCTGCCATGAAAGCCTGGGCATCCTGCCCCGCGCCATGATCCAGGCCATCGGTCAGAAACAGGCTCTCAAACCCGGCGGGATTGGCGCCGCGGAGCGCATTCATCGCGGCGAGTGCAGCGGCGCGATCCGGCGCCCAGGCCTTCGGGCGGAGCACGGCCAGGCGCGCGGCGGCTTCCTCGGCGGGCAGGAAGGCAAGCGGATCGGCTTCGCCCTGAAGCGGCGCGGTGGTCAGCAGCGCGACGGGGCGCGCTTCGCGCTTCGCGGCTTCCAGGATGTGCTGGGCGCTTGCCATGCGCCGCGCCCAATCCGGCGCAGAAGCCCAGCCATCATCCAGCACCAGCAATAGCGGGCCGGATTGGCCGGTGCCGGCGCTGGGCTGCCAGATGGGCCGCGCCAGGCCCAGAATGATCAAGCCCGCCACCATCAGGCGCAGCAATAATAGCCACCAGGGGGTGCGCGCCGGTGTGGCCTCGGCGGGCTGCAATTCGCGCAAAATGCGTGTTGCCGGGAAGATCTGGCGCTTGGGCGCGGGCGGGGTCACCCGCAGCAACCACCACAGCACCGGCAGTGGCGGCAGCGCCAGCAAAAGCCAAGGGGCGGCAAAGCCAATGGGGCCGAGGGTGAGCATCACCCCCCCTCCAGCCGCTGAAACAGCGCGAGCAAGGCAAGCTCTGGCGGCTGATCGGTGCGATGGGTGGAAAAGCTGAAACCAAGCGACAGCGCCAGCGCCGCCAGCCCTTCGCGGTGCCGCGCGAGCGCCGCCTGATAGGCCCCGCGCAAGGCTTCGATGCGCGGAATGGGGGCAGGGGCGCCGCCCGCCGGATCTTCAAAACGGATATGCCCGGCGAAGGGCAGGGTTTCCTCGGCGGGGTCGAGGATTTGCAGCATATGCCCGCGCAGGCCCTGCGCCGCCAGGGCAGTAAGCTGTGCGCGGGTTTCGTCCAAGGGCGCCAGAAAATCGCTGAACAGCACGGCGCGCGCATGGCGCGGCAGGCGGGGATCGGCGGGCGTGGCCGCCTGTTCCGGCAAAAACGCGGCCAGCGGCGCCAGCGCCGTGCGGCCGATGAAGGCGCGCGGGGCGCCGAAAGCGCGCACCCTTTCCCCACCGCGCAGCAGCAGCGCGGCAAGGGCCAGCAACAGCATCTCGGCACGTTCCTGCTTGGATGGCAGGGCATCCCGGCTGCGCCAGGCCATGCCCGGGCCGCGCGCTGACCAAAGGGCGATGGTTTGCGCTGCCTCCCATTCGGTTTCACGGATGAATACGCGGTCAGACCGCGCCGATTGCCGCCAATCCACCCGGCTTGCCGCATCGCCCGGCAGATAGGGGCGGAATTGCCAAAACGCGTCGCCCTGGCCGGACCGGCGCCTGCCATGCACGCCTTGCATCACCGTCGCTGCGATGCGTTCGGCCTTGACCACCAAAGGCGGCAGGCGGGCGCCGAGAGCCTCGGCCCGTGCAGTCGCTACGGTCTGGGCGGCCTCAGCCAAGATCAGCCTTCAGCGCGGCGATCACATCGGCAAGCTTGGCCCCTTCCGCCCGCGCGGCGAAATTCAGCGCCATGCGATGCCGCAGCACGGGTTCCGCCAGCGCCAGCACATCATCCAATGAAGGGGACAGCCGCCCATCCAACACGGCGCGGGCGCGGCTGGCCAGCATCAGCGCCTGCGCGGCGCGCGGGCCGGGACCCCAGGCGAGGCTTTCGCGCACAATCGGCAGGCTGGCCGTTTCAGGCCGGGCGCCGCGCACCAGGCGCAGAATGGCGTCCAGCACCTTCTCACCCACCGGCATGCGGCGGATCAGGGCTTGCGCCGCCATCAAATCAGCGGCGGTCAAAGCCTGAGGGGGTGGGGCTTCCGACGCACCGGTGGTCGCCAGCAGCATGGCGCGTTCGGCGGCCTCATCCGGGTAGCTTATCGCGATTTCCAGCAGGAAACGGTCAAGCTGCGCTTCCGGCAGGGGGTAGGTGCCTTCCTGTTCGATCGGGTTTTGCGTTGCCAGCACATGAAAGGGCTGCGGCAAGGGGTGGATTTCCCCGGCAATCGCCACGCGCTGTTCCTGCATGGCCTGCAAAAGTGCGGATTGCGTGCGGGGTGAGGCGCGGTTGATCTCATCCGCCATCAACAATTGGCAGAAGATCGGCCCCTTCAGGAAGCGAAAGCCGCGCCTGCCATCGGCCTGGTCTTCCAAGACCTCACTGCCCAGAATATCGGCGGGCATCAGATCAGGCGTGAATTGCACCCGGCGCGCATCCAGCCCCATCACCCGGCCCAGGGTTTCCACAAGCTTGGTCTTGCCGAGCCCCGGCACGCCCACCAGCAGCACATGCCCGCCCGAGAGCAAGCCGATCAGGCTTTGTTCCACCACATCGGCCTGGCCATAGATGGCCGCACCGATGGCCGAGCGCACCCCGGCCAGCTTTTGGCCCAGTTTTTCAACTTCCTGCACCAGGAATGTCGCTTCCTGGGCCTCAGCACCTTCACGCATGCGGGATAGGCTCCCTATATTGCTGAAATCGTTTTCGGGACTCGCCCCCGCCTTTAGTCAGGTTGGGTGGCAAGGGGTCCCCCGGCAAGGGTCAGGCAGAGATTATGGCGTTCCAGGATGCGGCGAAAGGACAAAATCACGCGCATGCCGATGTGATCGAGGCGCGCGCCCCCCGCCAGCCCCATGATGTCGGTGATCTTTCCATCCGTATCGCCCGTGACGGAACCTGGTATTATCGTGGCAGCCCGATTGCCCGGAAGGAAATGGTCTGCCTATTCGGTTCGGTGCTGAAACGGGGTGCCGATGGGTCCTATATCCTGGAAACCCCGGTGGAGCGCGGGCGGATCGAGGTTGAGGACGCGCCCTTCATCGCCGTTGAACTTTTCTGGCGCGATTGTGATTGCGGCGATGGCGCGCCGCGCCAATGCCTGAGCTTCCGCACCAATCTGGATGAAATGGTGACCGCCGATGCGGATCACCCGATCCGCGTGCATCTGGACCCAATGAGCCGCGAACCGCGCCCCTATATCACTGTCCGCCCAGGGTTGGAGGCACGGATCAATCGCGCTGTCTTCTACGAATTGGTGGCCTTGGCGCAGCCCGAGACACTGAATGGCCGCCAGGTGCTTGGCGTTTGGAGTGAGGGGATGTTCTTTCCCATCGATGAAGCGCCCATCCTGGATCTGCCGGAAGCGTGAGCGCGGCGCTTAATTTTCCGCTGACCGTTGAAGCGCTGCAGGCGCGCATTGCTGACCCCTTAAGGCTTCGCGCTGATCGGCCCGCGCCGCGGGAGGATGTGGAACGCGCCGCACGCGCGGGCGGGCGCATGACGCCGGCGGCGGTGCTGGTGCCGCTGGTGCTGCACCCGGAACCAACCGTGCTGCTGACCTTGCGCTCCGCGGATTTGAAGGCCCATGCGGGGCAGGTTTCCTTCCCTGGTGGGCGGCTTGAAGCAGGCGAAGACTCGGTGACGGCGGCGCTGCGCGAAGCCGAGGAAGAAATTGGCATCCATTCCAGCCTGCCCGAGATTGTCGGCGAATTGCCGCCGCTGCTGACCGGCACGGGCTATCTGGTGACACCCGTGGTGGCGCTGCTGCGTCCACCGTTTTCGCTCCGCCCCGATCCAGGGGAGGTGGCGGAGACCTTCGAATATCCGCTTTCGCATGTGACTGATCCCGCCAAACCCGAACGCCGGTCACGCGAGTTTCGCGGTGAGATTCGGGAATTCTGGGTCTGGCCGCATGAACGCCATTACATCTGGGGCGCGACCGCTTCCGTGCTGGTGACGCTTGCTTCCGTGCTGCGCGAAGATTGAGCGCTGTGGATGGCGGCGAGATAATCAGCCCGTGCCCTATCTGATCGAAGCCCTGCTGTTTCTGGCGCCCTTCGCGGCGTTTTTCATCTGGCGCCGGCTCAATCCGGGGCGCGAGCCTGGCACCGTATTGCTGGTGCTGGCCGGCTGTGGCGCGGCGCTGATGCTGGCCGGCGCGCTTTGGTATGGGCTGTCACGCGCCAGCGCGCCGGGGTCGAAATATATTCCCGCCCGCATTGATGGCACCGAAATCACGCCAGGGCATATGGAGCCGCGGCGATGAGTGCCTTCGCATCATTGCCGGATTTCCTGCGCGCGCCTGCAACGGCGAAGGTGCTTGATGCCTTGCCCGGCAGCCGCGCTGTGGGTGGTGCGGTGCGCGATGCCGTGGCTGGGCTGCCGGTCGCGGATGTGGATGTCGCAGCACCCTTTCCGCCTGAAGAAATCATGGCGCGTTTGCTCGCCGCCGGTTGCAAGGTTTTTGAAACGGGCCTTGCGCATGGCACGGTGACAGCCGTTTGGGAGCATCAGCCGATTGAGGTGACGGCCCTTCGCCGCGATGTGCTGACCGATGGCCGCCACGCCGAAGTGGCTTGGACCACGGATTGGCGCGAAGATGCGGCGCGGCGCGATTTCACCATCAATGCCATGTCGCTTGGCGCGGATGGCGTGCTGCATGATTATTTCGGCGGGCGCGATGATTTGGCGCGCGGCTTGGTGCGCTTTGTCGGTGATCCCGCCACGCGTTTGGCCGAGGATTATTTGCGCCTGCTGCGCTTCTTTCGCTTCCATGCGCGCTACGGCAAGGGTGCGCCGGATGCCGCGGCTTTGCACGCGATACGCGAAGCGATCCCTGGCCTCGCTAGGCTTTCCGTTGAGCGCATCTGGATGGAAATCAAGCGCATCCTGATGGTGGTGGAACCCGTGCCGGCGCTGCGCCTGATGGCAGAGCTTGGTGTGCTGCCCGCAACCCTGCCGGAAATTGCTGCGCCGGATATTGATTGCCTTGCGCGGCTAGTGGCGCTTGGCGCGCCGGCGGAACCCTTGTTGCGGCTGGCGGCACTCGGCGGTGCGGCGCCTGGCCTGGCTGCGCGGTTGAAGCTTTCAAGCGCCGAGGCACGCGCTTTGCGTTTTCTGCAAGAAGCCGCGATACCCGGCGCGGCAATTGACGCGGCAGGCTTTCGTCGCTGGCGCGCGCAACATGGCGCGGTGGCCTTGGAAATACAGGAAGCAGCACTTTGGCTGGCCGATGCGCGCGATGGCACGGCACCTTCGCGCGCCGCACTGCGCGCCAGTTTGCATGCCGAAGTCGCACCGGTTTTTCCCTTGCAGGGGCGTGATCTTTTGGCGGAAGGCGCCACGCCCGGCCCTGCGCTTGGCGCATTGCTGGCGCAGCTTGAGGAGTTCTGGATCGCGGGTGGCTGTAGAGCTGATCGTGAAACCTGCCTTGCGGAAGCGCTGCGTTTGATGAGGCGGTGAAACGCGCCCTATTTCGGCAGCACTGCCTGCAAGGATGTCCGCACATGGATCGCCGCCGGGCCGGGTGCGGCAAGCGCTTCAGCGAGCTTCGGCATATCCGCATCCGTTTCAATCCGCGTCACCGGCACGCGAAAGGCTGCGCACCAGGCAGCGAAATCCGGGTTTTCCAGGCTGGTGCCACTCACGCGCCCCGGATGGGCACGTTCCTGATGGATGCGGATGGAGGCATAGGAACCATTATCCGACAGAATCATCTTGAGCGGTGCGCCACGCGCCACCGCCACTGCAAATTCCCCGCCCGTCATCAGCGCGCCACCATCACCGACCAGTGCAATCACCTGCCGATCAGGGTGGCGCAGCGCCGCCGCCACGCCAGCAGGCACGCCAAAACCCATGGCACCGGAAACCGGTGCCAGTAGGCGGCGCGGCGAAACCCAGGCGATCTTGCGATAAAATGGCGCGCCGAAAGTGCCGGCATCCAATGCAATCATCGCGTCGGGTGCGGCGATTTCACCAATCAGCTTCGCGATACGCGCGAAGGCGACGCCATCATTATGGATCGTTGCCGCCACTTGGCTATCGGCGGTTTGCAGGTCTCGTAGCTTCTTGGCCCAGGCGCCACGCGCGGTGGGTGCAACCGGCTTTTCCGCACCAAGCGCGGCGAGCACCGCGCGCGCATCGGCAGCTATCGCCAATTCAGCGGGGAAATGCCAGCCAAGAAAGCGCGGCTCCGCGCAGATATGCGCAAGCCTTTGCCCCGGTGCGGGCCATGTCCAGCCCTGGGTGGTGATGTCGGTCAGGCGCGTGCCAAGGGCCACGACCAAATCCGCATCGGCAAAAGCAGCGCGCTGCGCATCCGGGTTTCGCAGGCCCAGATCACCTGCGTAGAGCGCGTGATCATTCGGGAAAAGATCCTGCCGGCGAAAGGAAACCGCAACGGGGGTTTGCCAGGCTTCCGCAAAAGCCAGCAGGGCTTCGCGCCCGCCTTCAGTATCAATCGCATGGCCGGCCAGAATGATCGGGCGTTCGGCGCCGCGCAGCATCGCGGCCAGCCGGGCCACATCCGCGGGCGCGGGCTGCGCGGGGGCCGCGATGGTGGCGGGCGGAACGGGCATGGCGCAAGGTTCGGCCAGCACATCTTCGGGCAGGCTGAGCACCACCGGCCCCGGCACGCCCTGCATCGCCATGGCATAGGCGCGCGCGATCAATTCCGGCACCTGGTCCGCGCTGGTCGCTTCCCCCACCCATTTCGCGATGCCGCTGAACATGCGGGCATAGTCAATTTCCTGGAAGGCATTACGGCGCAAATCGCGCTTTTCCACCTGCCCGATCAGCAGGATCATCGGCACCGCATCCTGTTCCGCCGTATGCACGGCGATGGCGGCATTGCAGGCGCCGGGCCCGCGTGAGACCAGCACCACGCCGGGCTTGCCCGTCATTTTACCATCGGCCACCGCCATGAAGCCGGCGCCGCCTTCGCTGCGGCAAGTCACAAGGTCCATGCGCGGATGGGCATGCAGCGCATCCAGCAAGGCGATATAGCTTTCACCAGGCACGCAAAAGGCACGGTCAATGCCCTGGGCAGCGAGGAATTCAATCAGGGCTTCGGCGGCGGTTTTCATGGGTCACTTTCCTTCCTGACCAACGGGATAGCTCAGTCGCGCCAGATGATCCATGGCGCCCGCGCCAAAAATCGGTATAAGCGGCCCAATAGAGAAGCATTCAAACAGGGAAGGATATCAGATCATGCAAATCACTCGCCGCGCCGCCTTGGCGCTTGCGCTTGCCACGCCCGCCATCTCAACCGCCAGCGCGCAAGGGTCCTGGCGCCCGGAACGGCCGATGCGCGTCATTGTGCCCTTCGCACCCGGTGGCGCCACGGATGTGGTGGCGCGGTTGGTGGCGGATGCGGCTGCGCAAATGCTCGGACAGAATATCGTGATCGAAAACCGCGCCGGCGGTGCCGCAGGCCTGATTGGTTCTGAAGCGGCGGCCAAATCCGCGGCCGATGGCTACACCATCATGATCCATTCCAACGCGCATGTGATTGCACCTAGCCTGGTGGCGCGCATGCCATTTGACCCGATTGCGGATTTCGCGCCCGTTGCGCATTTGGGGCGCATTCCGCAGGTGCTGGTGATCAACCGCAATATTCCCGCGACCGACATGCAATCCTTGATTGTGTGGCTGCGCGCCAATTCGGGGAAGATCAATTTCGCTTCCGCAGGGATTGGCAGCGCCAATCACTTGACATCGGAAGTCTTCCGCGCCGCGCTGCCGGGCGTTGAGATGCAAATGGTGCAGTATCGCGGCGGCGGCCCCGCCATGGCGGCGGTGATTTCCGGTGAGGCCCATATGGCGGTGGACCCGACCGCTTCTGCCACATCCCATATCCGCGCCGGCACGGTGCGCCCGATTGCCATTTCCGGATCTCAGCGCGTGGCGAGCCTGCCGGAAATTCCCGCCGCCACCGAAGCCGGCCTGCCCGCCTGGGCAGGTGCGGCCTGGATTGGCGCCTTTGCACCGGCGCAAACGCCGCGCGGCATTGTGGAATCGCTCAACGTCACCTTCAACGCGGCGATGGAGCGCATCAAGCCGCGCTTGGTTGACATCGGCATTGAAATTGAACCGCAATATGCGACCATTGCGGCTTTCAGCGCTTATGTGCGGGAAGAATTTGCCCGCAGCGCCGCAGTGCTGCGCGCCGCGGGGGTGAAGCCGGAATAAGCGGTCAGTTACCCTGTTGCAGTAGCGCCACCACGGCGCGCTGCCAGGCTTCAAAGGCGCGGCTGGATGCGGCGCCTTTCGCTTCCGCCTCTCGGCTGGCGGCATTCAGCCGCTGGCGTGCGGCCTGCTGTTCCCCGCCGGTACGATCTTCCACCGCCTGGCGTGCACGGGTCAGCGCCTGATCGGCTGAGCGGGCTTCCCGCGCCGCCAGGCGTGCCGCATCCAGCAGGACACGGATTTGCTGAAGTGCGGTGATGGTGTTGGCGAGAGCGTCGCGCCCCGGCACATCAGCGCCAGTGCGCGTCAGGATTTCCTGCAAGCGTTCAACCGAACCCGGCCCGCCGGGGACCCGGCGGAGCGAAGCTTCCAGATCGAATTGCGCTGCTTGCAGCAAGGCGGGATCGCCAAGCGCCTGATCCCAAAATGACACATCCTGGCGCTGATCGCGTTCAAAGCCGAGCCTTATGGTCTTGGGCGCGGCTTCCAGTTGGGTTTCATGACGCAGGCCAAATTCGCCTTCCGCCGCTACCGGGAAACGGGGCGTGGCACCAGGGCGGCGCGGCAGGTCAATCACCATCACGCCACGCGCATCGCGCGGGTCAATCGCCAGCGCGGTTTCTTCGATGCGTTTTGACTCAATCGTCACGAAGCCGCGGCGTAATGTGATGCGGGTGATATCGTCGCGGCTGCTGTTTTGGCTTGAAAGGCGCATATCACGATCACGCGCGAAAGCGATCAGGCGCTGATCACCCGGCGATAACGCGCGCAATTCCGCATCACCCAAAAAGCTTGGCGCATCCGGCCCGCCATAAACCGTGACCAGCCCATCGGGCAGCACATGGTTGGAGGTGTTGCGGAAACGGAGCGCGTGGAAGGGGCGCGTCGCCGCCAGATCCTGCACCCACCACAGCCTTTCGGCGGGCAGGTTGAGATCAAGGAAGGGCAGGTTGGCGGTTTGGCCGCTGCGGATGGTGACGGGTTGTTCCAGGGTGAAGGCCACGCGCCCGGCAGCGGCTTCCGCCGCGACATTCACCGCGAACGGCGCAGGCGCGGCTTCGGCACGCATGGCGGGGCGCGCTGAGGGGGAAGGCGGCGGCGCCATCATGGGCGCTGCCGCCGCCGCCATGGGCTGAGCGCCCGTATCGGGGCTCACGCGCATGGCCTCTGCAATGCGCACCGGCAATTCAGGGCGCGGCACGGTGATGGGTTCAAAGATCGGCTGATGAAAGGCAGCTGCTTCGTCAGACACCAGCGAAATCCGCACGCCTTCCCAATCACTGCCCGACGCGTTTTCCACCACAGCCCAGCCCATCAGCCGCGCCTGCCCGCCCGTTGTGCCAAGCGGTGGCGCCACCAACCGATAGGAAGGCTTCCACATCGGCGCACCGGCGATATAGATCACCGCCACTTGCCGCGCGCGATCCGCCTTCAGTCGGATTTCGATGCGCCTTTCATCATCACTGCGCGCTGCCGCGAGCGCTTCCGCCGCGCGCGCCACGCGGGCCGCGAGTGCGGGATCGGTCAGCGTAACCTCATCACCCGATTTCAGCAGGACAGAAAGCAACCCGCGCGGCCCGATCAACGAAAGATGCAGACCGGCATCGGTCTCAGCGGCTGCGGCAATGCGCCCGCGCGCACCAGCGGCTTCGGCTTCCTGACCGCGCAGCGCGTTCAACAGGCTCGCGCGATTTTCGAAATCAGTGGGGCGCAGCGGCAGGCCGCGAAATGCCTCATTCAGCAAATCCCGCGCCGGCAGGCTGAGGCCTTCAACACGCCCGCCAGGATCGAGAATAAGCAGGGATCGCAGCAGATCATCCACATCGCCGAGTGGCGCGCGAAACACCACAGGCGCATTCGCCGCGACTTCGCCCGCGCGTTCAATTTGCGCTATGCCGGCGGAGGAAAGCGTGACACCGCGGATTGGCATTTCGGCTGCAAATGCCGCAGGAGCAATCAGCGTAAGGGCAAGGCTGGTGCACCGCATGGGCTTGGCTCCGTCAAAAGAGAGGGTGGGTGTTTGCGTTTCCAAAGCGGCGATTTTAGGGCGCCTTGACCGGGCGATTGGCATGGCTTGCTTGCGGCACACCACGATTGAGCGACATATGCGAATGAACGCAGAGCCACGCATCAGGCTTGCCATGGAAAATCATGGTGGCACGGCCTGGTCTGTCAAAGCGTGAGCCATCCGGGTGAAAACCTGTGCTGGTCCAGGGTGCGATGACCACCACCATGGATTTGTCATCCGCGGCCAGCACATGGGTTTCCGCAAGGGTGAAGCGAAAATCCTCGGTCTTTGGCCAGACATTATCCCATTGCGTCGCCTGCCAGGCGGCAAGCCCTGGAATGACATCCCGATGCGTCCCGAAAGCCAGCACATCTGGGTGAAACAATGGGCGCGCGGCTGCATAGTCAACTTCACGCACAAAACTGGCAAAGCGGTCCAGCCAGGCATCAAACCAGGCGCGCGTTGCGGCATCGGCGTTTGGTAGATTGATCATGGTGCACACCCTTTCGGCTTTCCTGGTGACAGCCTGATCCGAAGCGCCAGCGCTTTCAAGCTTCGCGGCCTGTGCCTTGCCGAGCGGGTCCGGGCGGGCTTAGCCTTGCTGCCTGAGCGTGGGTTGCGCGATAGAAAAGGGGGATACCATGCCGAAACTCAGTGCTGATCGCGTCAAGGAAATCGGCCGCACATTGTTGATCGCTGCCGGCGCGCCGGCAGAGGAGGCGGAAACCGTCGCGCGGCATTGCACCAGCGCCAATCTGGTCGGCCATGATTCGCACGGGATCATCATGATTCCGGGCTATATCGAACGCATCAAGGTTGGCCATATCGTGCCCGGTGCGCCGTGGAAGATTGTGCAGGAATCAGCGACAACATCGGTGATTGATGGGCATTGGGGCTTTGGGTATGTCGCCAATGAAAAAGCCATGCGCTACACCATCGAAAAAGCGCAGACATCCAATGTTGCTGCCGCGACCGTGTTTCGGCAGGGCCATATCGGGCGCTTGGCAAGCTATCCGCTGATGGCGGCGGAAGCCGGCATGATTGGCATCTGCACGGCGGATTCCGGGCGTTCACCGAAAGCCGTTGCACCTTTCGGCGGGCGAGAAGCGCGGCTTGGCACCAACCCGATTTCCATTGCCGTGCCTTCGGATTTGGCCGGGCCCTTTGTGCTGGATATGGCGACCTCGGCCGCCGCCGCCGGCAAGGTTTTTCTGGCGCAGGCGCGCGGGCAGGAAGTGCCGGATGGTTGGGTGATTGGCGCGGATGGCAAGCCCACGCGTGATCCATCGCAATTGAAGAAAGGCGGCGCGCTGCTGCCACTGGGCGGCACGGAAGGCTATAAGGGTTTTGGCCTGGCCGCGATGGTGGAAATTCTCTGTGGCCTGCTGACCGGGCTCGGCTTTGGTGTGGAGCCAACGGGTAGGCATAATGACGGCTGCTTCATGGCGGTGTTCAAGGTTGATGCCTTCCGCCCGCTTCAGCAATTCAAGCAGGAAGTCGCGGATTTCGCGCGTTATCTGAAGGACACCCCGCCTGCGGAGGGCAGCCAGGGCGTGTTTTATCCCGGAGAGCTTGAAGCAATGCGTGAGGCGGATCGCCGCGCCAATGGCATTGAGATCGAGGATAAGACAATTGAGGTTTTGACCAAGCTTGCCGGCGAATTGGGTGTGGCCGGCAAGCTGGGATTGTAGCGATTGGGTTAGGCGAGATCAAAAGTGATCTCGCCAAATCCGGCAAAGCCGGCCTGCACGCGCTGGCCGGGTGGGACAAAGATGCAGCCGGTATAGGTGCCGGTCGTCACCACCTGGCCGGCGCGCAAATGCTCGCCAAGCCCATGCAGATGATTGGCGAGCCATACCAACGGCAGCACCGGATCGCCCGAGGGATTGCCGCCCTTCTGGTCCACCTGCACCGCGCCCGCATAGGATTGCCGCACGGCAAGATTGGGCAGATCAAAGCGCCGCCAATCCGCGACATCTGCGCCCAGCACATAGCCAAGATGGGCGATGTTATCAGCCATACCCTCAGAGGGTGCCACGACCTTATGGTCCGCGTAGCGCGACTGCACCAATTCAAGCAGCGGGAAGGCCGCATCTATCGCATCCAGCACTTCCTCGCGGCTATAGGCAGTGCCGCGCGATGGCAGATCACGTTTCAGGCGGAAAGCGACTTCGGTTTCAAGGCCGATGGGGCGTGTCGTCGCCACCCCCCAACGCCCGCCTGATTGGCGCGCGCCAGCCGCCGCCATGATGCCGAAACCGGTCGGCTTGCCGGGCGGGGTCGCGCATTTCCAACCGCCGATGGAACCGCCCAACGCTTTCAGCACACCGCGTTGAATGGCGAAGATCTCCGCCTCATTGCCTGGTGCCGCATCACCAAGATTGGCGATGGGCGCGCCGCCCTTGTGGACGGCTACGAGTTTCTCAATCGCGCGACTGACGGTTTCAGATGACATGAGCGTGTTTCCTATTCATTCAATTCCGGAATGACCCAAAGCGGCGCCTCGCCCCGCGCGACACGCTGCACATTGTCAAAAGCATTGCGCAGCCTGGCGATATTGCTGTCCTGCGTAGGGCCGGCCATATGCGCGGTCAGCACAACATTATCCAGATTGAACAGCGGATTATCCGGCGGCGGTGGTTCCTGATCGAAAACATCCAAGCCAGCACCAGCAATCTGGCCGGAAGACAGCGCGCGGTAGAGCGCCGCTTCATCCACTACGGGGCCACGGCTGGTATTGATCAAAAAGGCGGTTGGCTTCATCAGCGCCAATTCGGCTTCACCCAACAAGCCCTTGGTGCTGGCATTCAAAGGCACATGGAGCGAGACGATATCTGACGTCCTCAGCAATTCCCGATATAGCCGGAAACGTACATTCAGCGCATCTTCGGTTTCTTCGCGGAGCCGGGCGATATCATAGTAATGCACATTCATGCCGAAGGCCTGCGCGAGGCGCGCGGTTTTCTTGCCAATCGTGCCAAGCCCTACAATACCAAGGGTACGTCCGCGCAATTCATACAGCTTCGGCGTTTGATTGCCGCGCCACCGGCCAGCGGCGACATTCGTATGCTGACGGATCAATTGCCGCGATACCGCCAACATCAGCAGCACAGCATGTTCGGAAACCGCGGTGGAGTTGGCGCCACCATTATTGGCGAAAGGCACACCGCCACGCCGCGCTGCGGCGATATCCGCACGGTCATAGCCGGCGCTCAATACCTGGATAAGTTTCAGCTTGGGGGCGATGGCGTAAAGCTCATCCTTCACCAACATATCCACGAAGCCAACCAGATATTCTGCTTCCCCCATCGCTTCCGTCCACTCCGCGCCGCCGGGCTTGGCGATGCGCAGATCAAAGCCATCGGGCGCCATTTCCTGGATTACCGCCTCATCCACCATGGATTGCGTGACGACCACAATACGCGGCTTCATGTTTCCTCCGAATTGACTGTCTGGCGCAGCATGAACCGACAGGCGGCTGGCGCCAAGGGGCGGCCCAAGGGGCAGCATTGCGCGCGACACGCGCTGGCGCCATGCTGAGCCCCACGCAACATCAGGCCGGGGGCCTTATCGGGTGCAGCACAAGGGCGCTTTGCCAGGGAAGGACCAGGCGTGAAGGAAGCCCCTTCGCGCCGCGCATGGTTTATTTTGGCCGGCGGCTTCCTGGCCTTCACCATCAGCGCCGGCCTGATGCATGCCTATAGCGTTTTTCTGCTGGTATTCATTGCAGAGTTTCGCTGGACCCGCGCGGAAAGTTCAATTGCCTATTCCGTTGGGCAGGTGGTTGGCGGCGTTTCATCCCCGCTGGTGGGCGGCATGGTGGATAGGCTTGGTGCGCGGCGCATGGTGTTGCTGGGCGGCTGTCTTTTGGCGCTTGGGTTGCTTGGCAGTTCCTTCGCAACATCGCTGTGGCAAATTGTGTTCCTGTATGGCGTGGTGATGACGCTGGGTGCCAATTGCATCAGCATGGTGGTATTTGCGCCGTTGATATCGCGGCTTTTTGTCGCGCGGCGCGGCATGGCCATGTCCATGCTGCAATCCGCCAATGGTTTTGGCCGCGCGATTTCAGCGCCCATTGCCCAGCTGATGGTGAGCGAAGTTGGTTGGCGCAGCGCCTATCTGCTGCAGGCGGGTGTGATGGCGGCGCTGATCTTGCCATTGGCGGCGCTGTTTCGCGGTGCGGAGCAAACACCCATCGCCAAAGCCAGCGTGGATAGCGCACCGCAGCGCGATTGGTCCGTTGCACAGGCCATGCGTACGCGGCATTTCTGGCTGCTCTTCGCTGTCTATGGCCTGACAAGCATCGGCAGTTTTCTGGTGTCGCTCCATCAATTGGCCTTTGCCGTGGATCGTGGTTTTGATCCGCTTTATGCCGCTTTCGTGCTGGGGCTTGGCAGCTTGCTGGCCCTGCCTGGCGTGATTTTGACCGGGACGATCTCGGATTACATCGGGCGCGAAGGTGCCGCGATACTTGCTTACGCGATCTCCATCATCGGCGTTGCGGCGGCGCTGCTGATTGATAACGCGGATCAACACCTGCTGTTCTGGATACATGCTTGTTGCTTTGGCATTACCTGGGGCGCGCGCGGGCCGGCGATTACAGCAAAAACGGCTGATCTTTTCGGCGGCCCCAGGCTTGGCACCATTCTTGGCATGATCACCATCGGTTCAGGTTTGGGCGCCGGGCTTGGTGCCTGGGGCGCGGGCTTCCTGTTTGACCTGACGGGCAGCTACCAGCTTGGCTTCATGCTTTCCATCGCGGCCTATACAACCGGTGCCTGCGTGTTTTGGGCGCTGCGCAAGCCGGTGCGGGGCTGAACACTATCTGCGCCTGTGCGCAAGAAACGCCTTAACCCTGAAGGCAGCGTCAGTATTTACCGCACCTTCCGGCATTTCCCCGCGCGCGAGGGCCGCAATCTGGCGCACCGTATCCATGGCTTGGTGTTCCATTGCCTCCGGCGTCATGCCGCCGATATGCGGGGTCGCCACCACATCGGCGCGGGCAGCAAGTGCCGGGTTTGGTCTTTGATCGGGTGCGCTGCCGACATCCATGGCGGCGCCAGCCAGATGTCGCGACTGAAGTGCAGCCATCAGCGCCGCTTCATCTACCAATTCCCCGCGCGAAAGATTGATGAAGCGCGCGCCAGGCTTCATGGCTGCAAACGCCGCGGCATTGAACAAATGCCTGGTAGACGCATCAGAAATCGCGAGGCACACCACAATATCCGATCCCGCCAGCACTTCTGTGAACGGTACTTGCGTGATGCGCGGATCAGTCACCTTGGCGAAAGGGTCCGTCACCGACACATGCATGCCGAGCGCCAGCGCCACTTCAGCCAGGCGCTGGCCGATGCGCCCATAGCCAATAATGCCAAGCCGTGCTGCCGATAGCTGCAAGCCCATGCGCCCCTGCGGCAAGCCGCCAGCACGATAAGCGCCGACCATCACACTGACATCGCGCGCCAGATCCACCATAAAGCCCAGCGCCAATTCCACCACTGCATCCACAAAGCCAGGTGTCGCGCGCGTCACCAATACACCAGCGGCACTGGCGGCAGGCACATTGATGGTAGAGATATCCACCGCCACACGCAGAAAGGCCAAAAGCTCCGGCATGGCCGCGAAGGTTTCGGGAAGCCCTGGCGTTGCACGATCTGCGACAATTGCATGGCAGCCGCGCGCCGCTTCGGCCAAGGTCGCACCAGACAGCACACTATCACCGGGGTTGCGCACAACCTCAGCATGTTCCGCCAAGGCCTCAAGCGCGCGCGGTCCATAATAGCCTTCGAACATCTCAGGCGTATGCGATAGAAAAACGCGGAGCTTCATGGTGGTGTTCCTGATGAAATCGCAGCGATAGGCTGGTCCGGGCGCCATCCTCTCACCTTGCGTTGTTCCGCGTCAAAACTTTATGTTGACTGCGCTTGCGCGAATGCTTTTCCATGGCGTCATGCTGCGCCTTGTGTTCATGCTCCTGTCGCTTTTCGCGGCGCCTGCCATGGCGCAGCCCCAAGCCATTGCCATCCCCGCGCATCCGGGCGAACAGGCGGCCAATGGGCCAGCCACGCTAAATGCAGCGTTCTGGCAACCAACAGGGCGCGGGCCACATGCTGCGATAATCCTGCTGCATGGCTGCGCAGGCATGAATACGCGCGCAGGCCAGCCCTTCCCGCGTGATACGGATTGGGCGCGGCGCTTATCGGCACTCGGCTATCTTATCTTGCAGGTGGATAGCTTGACGCCGCGCAATGAAGGCAGCCTTTGCGGTCAGGGCAATGATCGCCGTATTCGCATGAGTGTCGAACGTGCGCGCGATGCCTATGCAGGGCTGCTCTTCCTGCAAGCGCGCCCGGATGTGCGCGCTGATCGCATTGCGCTGATGGGCTGGTCCAATGGCGGCGGCACGGTGTTGTGGACTCTGTCACGCGAAAGCCGCGCGCGCCCCGCGGGCCTCAAGCATGATTTCGCTGCGGGCATTGCATTCTACCCTGGTTGCCGCACGCTTTCAGAACGGCGGGAGCCCTGGCAACCTGTAGCGCCCGTGCTGTTGCTGGTGGGTGAGGCGGATGATTGGACCCCCGCACCACCCTGCCTGGCGCTGGCGGCACGCAGTGGCGGGCGGTTGGAAGCCCATGCCTATCCCGGCGCGCATCATGATTTCGATGCACCCGATACGCCTCAACGGGTCTTGCGCGGCATTGGCGGCACCGCGAGCGGCACGGCGACCATCGGCACGCACCCTGCGGCACGAGAAGATTCTCTACGCCGCGTGCCGGAATTCCTCGCGCGCGTGATGCCCGCGCGTTAGAGCTTCCAGCGCGACAGCCCGAGTATGCCAGCCCCGGCAAGCAAACCCCAGAAGGCGCCACCAATACCCAGAAAAGCCACACCGGAAGCTGCAATCAAAAAGCAGATTACGGCGGCCTCGCGATCCTTTTCTTCCCGCACCGCGCCCATCAATGCACCCGCAAAGGATCCAAGCAGCGCAAGCCCCGCGACAGCTTCAATCAAGATCGGCGGCGCGACAGCAACAAGCCCACTCGCCATACCGGCGGCCAAACCGCAGGCGGTGTAGACCAGGCCCGCCATGACAGCGGCGGGCCAACGCCGCGCGGGATCAGGCCCGGCGCCATCGCCGGCACACATCGCAGCCGTAATGGCGGCAAGGTTCACCGGATGGCCACCGAAAGGTGCCGCCAAAAGACTGAAGAATCCGGTGGTGGAAAAAAGCGGGCCCGGATCGGGGCGATAATTATTCGCGCTCAGTACAGCAATGCCGGGAATATTCTGCGATGCCATGGTCACGATAAAAAGCGGCAGCGCCAGACCGGTGATGGCCGTCAGGGAAAAAACCGGTGTTACCCATTCCGGGCTTGGCGCCCAATTGCCTTCTGGCATCGGCGCCTGAAAGGCGATGATCGCGCCGGCGACAATCACCGCTACTGGCACTGCTGCCAGTTTGTGCCATCGCCCGGCGATGAGCCATGCGGCGATGATGGCAAGGGCGGCGATCGGCGCTTCTGCCACCGCGCGCACCGGCGCCAAACACAAGCCAAACAATATCCCGGCCAGCATGGCATTGGCGAGTGAGGCCGGGATCGCCGCCACTGCCCGCCCGAGTGGTTTCCACAAACCCGCCAGTATCAACAGCAATGCGCAAATGATGAAAGCGCCAACCGCTTCGGCAAAACCACCCGCCGGCATGATGGAAGCGGCCATCAGCGCCGCACCAGGTGTGGACCAGGCGCAGCTGATCGGCATGCGCTTCCAAAGCGACAGCAATATCCCGCAAAGCCCCATGGCGATGGAAACCGCCATCAGCCCCGATGCGGCCTGCGAAGGGCTGGCACCCATCGCCACAAAACCTTGCAGCACCACAGCAAAAGATGAGGCAAAGCCCACAACCCCCGCCAATAATCCCGCCGAGATGGCTTGCATCGGCATCAACGTCTTTCCTTCGGTAGCTTGTCCAAGGCGGCTTCAATGTTTGTAATTGCTTCCGGCGTCAGACGGCGAAAATCGCGCGCGAGCCGATTGGCAAGCGCTGTTGCTTCCGGTGAAAGCCCGCCGGTTTCCAGAACAACACGCGGATGGGATTGCCGTGCGAGCCGCGCCAATTCCTCCGCCTCATCCCAGATCAGGCCGAAGAATTCATTGACCTGATGCACAAGCCCGGCGGAGGGTTGGCCGCGCCGCCCATGTTCCAGGGCAGAAAGATAGGCCGCCGAAACCTGCAAGGCCGCCGCCAGATCCTTGAGCGCCACGCCGCGTTCGGCGCGCAATGTGCGCAGCCGCGCGCCGAAGGGGGTCATTTGCGTCGCCGCAGCATCAGATGCACCGCGCCGGTATTCGCCGCATGCGGATGCGCAGCCGCCAGCAACAGGCGCCGCATATCGGGCGCATTCAGCCAATGCGGCAATTCACGCCGCAGCACGCCACCTTCCGGCGATGAACCACGGCCCGTGATCACGGCAACGCAGCGCAGCCCATTGTTGAATGCATCTACCAAAAAACCGCGCACCGCATCATGCGCTTCCTGCGCACGACGCCCATGCAGATCGAGCGTGCGTTCCGGCTTCATGCGGCCCCGGCGCAAGGCGCGCCAGCGCTTGTCATCCAAACCCGCCGGCGTGACATTCACCTGAATGGGTGGTGGTTGCCAGGCCACCGGTAAACTGGGCTGGACCGCTGGCGCCACCTGCGGCGCGATGACAGCGGGCGGCGCCTCAGCCGGTTCAGCCAGCGGCAGCGCGCGTCCGGGCAGAGGGTCCACACGCGCGACATAGGCCTGCCACAGGGCTCGATCCGCGGCGCTCAGCGCACGGGCACGGCGACGCGAAAGACTCATCCCGGCAGCGCGGCGGGATCATCATCCACCACAATCACATGCAGCCGCCGTGGCCCATGCGCGCCGAGTTCCAAGGTTTGTTCAATATCCGCGCTGCGCGACGGGCCAGTCACCAGCATCACATTGCGCGGCATGAATCCGCCTGTGACAGCGTCCTGTCTTTCCGAGCGCAGCATATCCCAGGCATCCTCATATGGCCCGGTGATGCGCGATGCGCGGAGCACAACAATCTCGGTTTCCGCCAATAGATTGAGCGTGGTGGGGCGCGTGGGATCGGATGGCAGCATCAACGTGCCGGTTTCCGCAATGCCGGCATAGCCATGCTGGACGGAGACCAGATCGCTTGCTTCGGCGCGGCGGGTTTCAAATTCAAGCATCGCGCGGTCAGACCAGGACAGTGCCTGCAATTCCGGATGCGGCGCCATGACAAATCGTGGCGCGAGGTTCTGCTGCGCAAGATATTCCGCGACCGCGCTTGGCACTTCCTTCACGTCAGCCACGCGCGTGACGCTGCCGAATTCCTTCTCCACATTTGCGATGAAAAGCTTGATCTGATCGGGCCGCGGCACGCGCGACCGCGCGGGGATCAAATGCCTGGGCCGCGCCATCATCCGCGCTTCCAGCATCGCGCGCTGATCAGCCGGTAGCGGCCCGCGCTTCAGGCCGCGACGAATGGCATTCAGAATTGCTTCCTTGCTCATCGCTCAGGCCCCGCGCTTGGTTTTGGCGTAGCGATCCATGAAGGTGCCACCTTCCGGCACCGGCAAATCGCGCCCCTGAGTCCAACCGCCAGCCAGCGGCAATGATCGGAAAGCGCCCTTGCCCTGCGCCAGCAGGCCAAGTGCGCCAACGGCAAGCTTTGTCGCCATACGATACAGCGCCGGTCGCTGCGCGACATAGGCCCAAAGCCCAAGATTGCGCCGCACCGCCGCCGGCGACAAATGCCGTTCGAATTCGCGTTCGCGCCAATGGCGCATCATTTTTGGCAGTGGAATCTTCACCGGGCAGACGGATTCGCAGCGCCCACAAAAGGTCGAGGCATTGGGCAAATGCCCGGCCTTATCCACACCAATCAGCGTTGGCGTCAGCACACTGCCCATGGGGCCAGGATAGACCCAGCCATAGGCATGCCCACCTGTCACGCCATAAACCGGGCAGTGATTCATACAGGCAGCGCAACGGATACAGCGGAGCATTTCCTGAAATTCCGTGCCGAACATATTGGATCTGCCATTATCAATCAGCACCACATGATATTCCTCCGGCCCATCCAAATCGCCAGGCCGCCGGCCACCAGTGGAGAAGGTAGTATAAACCGAAAAATCCTGCCCAGTGGCGGAACGCGCCAAAAGCCGCAGGAGCGCGCAGGCATCATTCAGCGTCGGCACCATTTTTTCGATGCTGGCCAGCGCGATATGCACACGCGGCAAGGTCTGCGTGAGGTCCCCATTGCCTTCATTCGTGACAATCACGCTGCTGCCGGATTCCGCAATCAGGAAATTGGCACCCGTAATGCCGACATCGGCGGCCAGGAAGCGATCACGCAATTTGGTGCGCGCTTCCGTCAGGATATCGCGCCTTTCGCTGAACACGCGATCCTTGGGCAAATCCGTGTGCATTTCTCGGAAGGATTTCTCCCAATCCTCACGATTCAAATGAAACGCCGGTGCGATGATATGGGATGGATGTTCGCGGCGAAGCTGGATGATGTATTCGCCAAGATCGGTTTCAACCGGTTCAATGCCATGGGCTTCCAAATGATCATTGATCCCGAGTTCCTCGGAAATCATGGATTTGCCCTTGGTGACGGTCTTCGCCCCGGCATTGCGGCAAATCTCCAGCACCGCCGCGCGGGCTTCCTCCGCAGTGGAGCACCAATGCACCTTGCCGCCGGCGGCTTCCACATTGGCGGCATAGGTTTCCAGATAGAAATCCAGATTGGCCAGCGTATGATTCTTGATGTCGCGCCCGATGTCGCGCAGCTGTTCAAATTCCGGCAGGCGCGCAACAGCATCTCCGCGGCGTTGCAGGAAGGCGCCCTTGGCCTTGCCCAAAGCCTTTTGCAGCCCGGCATCGCCAATGGCGCGGGCAGCGTTTTCCTTGAATTGCGGCGAGGTAATCTGAACCACGGCGGAAACCCTCTTGCTTTTGCGGCGCATCTTAGCGCAACCCGCGCGCTTGGTCAGGGGGGTTTGCGCGCAGGCCTGACCTTTCCTAACCTGACCCCGCATTTTGGAGAGGAAGCCATGGCAGGGGTTTTGGCATGAATATCGCGGCTTTGCCCGCCCGCGCCGCCGCCGCGCAAGGCCTGGCGCGCTGGGGGCGCAACCTGACGGCGGATGTATTCTTCAGCGTGGGTGATACCGCCTGGATTCTTGCCATCCATAAGGGCGTGCTGATCTCCGCCAACCCCGCCCCCGCCCTGATGCCGAGTTACGACCTTGCCATCCATGCGGGTGCCGAGGATTTCGCGCGCTTTCTGCAAGACCCGCCGCCGCCTGGCTGGCATGACATTATGGGCCTGGTGCGGCTTGGCACCTTCAAGGTGGAAGGCAATGTCGCGCTCTTTATGGCGCATATTTTCTGGTTCAAGGGCGTGCTCGCCCTGCTGAGGGAGCCCCGCGCATGATCGAAGCCATTACCGGGCGCTACATGCACTTGGAACTCGAAGGCCGCGCGCATCGGCTGTATTTTGAGGAAGCGGGTCAGGGCATCCCGCTATTGCTGCTGCATACGGCGGGCAGTGATGGCCGGCAGTGGCGCGGCTTGTTGAATGATGCGGAAGTGACAGCGCGTTTTCGTTGCGTAACTTTCGACATGCCCTGGCATGGCAAATCCAGCCCGCCCGAGGGATGGGAGAAGGAAACCTATCAACTCACCACCGCGCGCTACACAGGCATGATCATGGCGGTGGCCCGCGCGCTTGACCTTGATCGGCCCGTGGTGATGGGGTGTTCGATTGGTGGGCGTATCGTTCTTGATTTGGCCGCTGAACATGCGGATGATTTGCGTGGCGTGATTGGCCTGCAATCGGCTGCGTTTCTCTCGCCCTATTACGATACCTCCTGGCTGCATCACCCGCATGTGCATGGTGGGGAAGTTTGTGGCGGTATTGTTTCCGGCCTGATTGGCCCGCATGCGCCGGAGGCTTCGCGCTGGGAAACGCTGTGGCATTACATGCAGGGCGGCCCGGGCGTGTTTCGCGGTGATTTGCATTTCTACAAGGGCGAAGGCGATTTGCGCCCCAAGCTTGCGCGCATTGATACCAAGCGCTGCCCCGTTCATATGCTGACCGGCAATTATGATTACTCCTGCAAGCCCGAGGATACGGAAGCCACCGCCGCTGCCATCCCTGGGGCCAAGGTGCAGATCATGAAGGGCCTCGGCCATTTCCCGATGAGCGAGGATTACGCCGCGCTGCGGCCCTATCTTCTGCCGGTATTGGCGCAGTTTGCGTGACGCCGCGCATTACGCTGCGATCCGGTCAATCCGATCACGCAGCCGATACCAGCCGCCGATGATGGGCAGGAACCAATTCGGGTTGCCGTTATAAAGCGCAACCGTTGGGAATTCCAAACCATCAAGCGCGAAGCGCTGATTGGCGGCACCAGCGATTTTCAGTGCCGCGTTGTGGCCAAGCCAGGTTGCCATGGCAACACCGGAACCCTGACAGCCGGCGGCATAATGAATGCCATCCTGCACGCCGATATGCGGCAGGAAATCAAAGGTGAAGGCCACATTGCCGGTCCAGGCATGGGTGATTTTCACTTTGCTCAGTTCAGGAAATACTGCCGTCATGAAGGAATGCAACCGCGGCGCGGCGGCTTCCGGCGCATTGGGGCCAAAGCGCGCGCGCCCGCCCCAAAGTATCCGGTTGCCATAGGGCGCAGGCCGAAAATAATTCAACACGCGCTTGGTATCGCTGATCATGCGACGGCCAGGGAATAGCCGATCCATGGTTTCCGCCGGCAATTCCTCGGTTGCGATAATGTAGGAAGCAACAGGGATCATGCGCCGTGCGAGCCAGGGCATGGCGCTTTTCCCATCAGCACCGCGTGAATAACCATTGGTGGCAACCAGCACGGCATCGGCGCGCAGTTCTCCGCGATTGGTCGCAATACGAAAGCCAGAACTATCGGCGCGAATGCCGGCAACGCGCGTATAATCCACCAGCGTCGCACCAGCGCGCACCGCCGCTGCCGCAAGCCCGCGCGCGTATTTGCCGGGATGGATACTGCCCGTCGCAGCGGCCTTCATGCCGCCGCGATAATGGTCTGATCCCAGCGCTTCATGCTGGCATGATGGCGGCAGCATTTCCGTGGGCAGGCCCGTAATCTCAGCGATATAATCCGCCTGTCGCGCCAGCGCGTCATAATGCTTGGGCGTCCAGGCCGCGACAAAACGCCCGCAGCGCGTGTAATCGCATTCAATCCCCTCACGCGCGATGGTTTCTTCAATGAAGGGGAAGGAAGCCGCCGCTGCCATGGCGATATTGCGTGCCTGTTCAGCGCCAAGTTTTTCGGCAAGCGCCGTGCGCGCCACCTTCAACCCACCAGAAACCATGCCGCCATTGCGCGAGGATGCACCCCAGCCAATGCGCTCCGCATCCAGTACCGTGACCTTATGGCCAAGCCGCGCCAGGCTGAGTGCTGCGGAAAGCCCAGCATAGCCGCCACCAATCACCGCGACCGGCGCGTGATCCGGCAATGGCGTGCTCCGTTCCGGCGGTTCCGCCGCTTCCCACCACCAAGGGCTGGTCTTGAATCCTGGGGCGAAGAGCGTGCTGTTCATGGATTTATGCAGTCTTCGTTTCCTGCAATCCCAATTCACGCGTCATTTCATCGCGCATGATGAATTTTTGCATCTTGCCTGTCACAGTCATGGGGAAGCTTTCAACGAATTTGATATGGCGCGGCACCTTGTAATGCGCGATTTGCCCCGCGCAAAAGGCGCGCACATCATCCGCAGTCAGATGTTCATGCGCGCGCAACTTGATCCAGGCGCAGAGTTCCTCGCCAAAGCGTTGATCGGGGACGCCGAATACCTGCACATCCTCGATCTTTGGGTGGCGATAGAGGAATTCCTCAACTTCCCGCGGGTAAATATTCTCACCACCGCGGATCACCATATCCTTGATACGGCCAACGATATTGCAGAAGCCTTCTTCGTCAATCGTCGCCAAATCGCCGGTATGCATCCAACGCGCAGCATCAATCGCCTGCGCAGTGCGTTCCGGATCTTCCCAATAACCGAGCATCACCGCATAGCCGCGCGTGCAAAGCTCACCCGCGACGCCGCGCGGGACGATGCGGCCTTCGCTGTCAATGATCTTCACTTCCAGATGCGGCTGCACGCGACCCACGGTGGAAACGCGGCGATCCAGCGGATCATCCACGCTGGTCTGGAAGCTGACCGGGCTGGTTTCTGTCATGCCGTAAGCGATGGTGATTTCACGCAGATTCATGCTATCCACCGCGCGGCGCATGACCTCAATCGGGCAGGGCGCGCCAGCCATGATGCCTGTGCGGAGCGATGAAAGATCAAAGCTCGCGAATTGCGGGTGTTCCATTTGCGCGATGAACATGGTGGGCACGCCATGCAGGCCGGTGCAGCGTTCCTCCGCCACTGTTTGCAGTGTAGCCAGCGGATCAAAGCCCTCACCGGGATAGACCATGGCGGTGCCATGCGTGGTGCAGGCCAGATTGCCCAGCACCATGCCAAAGCAATGATAAAGCGGCACGGGAATGCACAGCTTATCCTGCGACGTCAGCTTCATCGCTTCCCCGATAAAGTAGCCGTTATTCAGGATATTATGATGCGTCAGCGTCGCACCCTTCGGCGCGCCGGTGGTGCCAGAGGTGAATTGGATATTGATGGGATCATCGAATTGCAGCTTGCCCGCCAATTCACGCAGGTGTTCATGATGCGCCGCCGCACCCATTTCCAGGATGCTGTGGAACGGAATCATGCCTGGGGATGGGTTTGCGTTGATTTCAACCACTATTTCCAGCTTTGGCAATTTCTCCGATGAAAGCCTACCCGGCAAGACGCGCGCCAATTCCGGCGCCAGCGTATTCACCATGCCGACGTAATCAGATGTCTTGAAACGTGTCGCGATAATCAGCGCGCGGCAGCCAACCTTGTTCAGCGCATATTCCAATTCGGAAAGCCGATAGGCGGGATTGATATTCACCAGCACCAGCCCGGCCTTGGCAGTGGCGAATTGGGTGATGACCCATTCGGCGTTATTGGGCGACCAGATGCCAACGCGGTCGCCCGGTTGCAACCCAAGCGCCAGAAGCCCGGCGGCGAAAGCATCCACCTTCGCGCCCAATTCAGCATAGCTCCAGCGAATGCCTTGCTGGCGCACGATCAGCCCTGGCCGATCACCCCATTGGGCAACGGTCCGGTCAAAATTCAAACCGATGGTCTCACCGATCAAGGCTTGTACGCTTTGGCCGGTTACATAGCTAAGGGCGGGGCTGGTCATTCCTGTTCTCCCTGGGCATTGGCCCATTCTTGGCGGGGTGGGGGCAAGTTTGCAATATTTGCTTGGCCTCGGCGGCGGCTACGCCTATCCTGGAGGCAATAAATTTGTGAAACGCGACAGGTTGAGCATGGCCAATATTCCAAACCGCCTTCCGGGGCTTGATTTCGATCTCGGCGAGACCGCCGATATGTTGCGCGATCAGGTGGCAAGCTTTTCCGCTGATGAGATCGCGCCACGCGCTGCAGAAATAGACAAGACCAATGATTTCCCCGCCGATCTCTGGCGGAAATTCGGTGATCTTGGCGTGCTTGGCATTACCGTTGACGAAGACCATGGCGGCGCCGGCATGGGCTATCTGGAACATGTTGTGGCGATGGAAGAAATCTCGCGCGCATCAGCCTCAGTTGGGCTTTCCTATGGCGCGCATTCCAATCTTTGCGTCAATCAAATCTCCCGCAACGGCAATGAGGATCAGAAGCGCCGCTATCTGCCCAAGCTGATTTCGGGCGAGCATGTGGGCGCGCTGGCGATGAGCGAGCCAGGTGCCGGTTCCGATGTGGTTTCCATGCGGCTGCGCGCTGAAAAGCGTGGTGATCGTTATGTGCTGAACGGCACGAAGATGTGGATCACCAATGGCCCGGATGCGGATGTGCTGGTGATCTACGCCAAGACCGATCCTTCCGCCGGCCCGAAAGGGATTACGGCTTTTCTGGTGGAGAAGAATTTCCCCGGTTTTTCCTGCGCGCAAAAGCTGGATAAGCTTGGCATGCGCGGATCAAACACGGGCGAATTGGTGTTCCAGGATTGTGAAGTACCGGCGGAGAATGTGCTCGGCGAGGTCAATGGCGGTGTGCGCGTATTGATGAGCGGGCTTGATTACGAACGCGCCGTGCTGGCTGCCGGACCGCTTGGCATCATGCAGGCCTGCATGGATATCGTGCTGCCCTATGTGCATGAACGCAAGCAATTCGGCCAAGCCATCGGCGAATTCCAGATCATGCAAGCAAAGATCGCGGATATGTATACCACGATGAACGCGGCGAAATCCTATATCTACACAGTCGCCAAGGCCTGCGATCGCGGCCAGACCACGCGAAAGGATGCCGCCGGCGCTATTTTATATGCCGCCGAAAAAGCCACCTGGATGACGCTGGAGGCGATTCAATGCCTGGGCGGCAATGGTTACATCAATGATTACGCCACGGGCCGGCTGCTGCGTGATGCCAAGCTTTATGAGATCGGCGCCGGAACTTCGGAGATTCGGCGCATGCTGATCGGGCGGGAATTGTTCCGCGAAACCGCATGAGCATTTTGCGCAGCACGCTGGATACAGGCAGCGAGAGTTTCTCCGCCAATGCCGCCGCGATGGCGGCGCTGGTGGCGGATTTGCAAAAAACCGTCGCTGCTGCCGAACAGGGCGGCGGCAAGGCTGCGCGTGACAAGCACCTCGCGCGCAATAAGCTGCTGCCGCGCGAAAGGGTGCGCGCGCTTATTGATCCAGGCTCACCTTTTCTGGAGCTGTCGCAACTTGCCGCGCATGGGCTTTATGGCGGGGAAGTCCCCTGTGCCGGCATCATTTCCGGCATTGGGCGCGTATCAGGGCGCGAATGTGTGATCATCGCGAATGATGCCACGGTAAAGGGTGGCACTTATTTCCCGATGACGGTGAAGAAGCATGTGCGCGCGCAGGAAATCGCACGTGCCAATCGCCTGCCCTGCATTTATCTGGTGGATTCCGGCGGTGCCTTTCTGCCGCAACAGGATGAAATCTTCCCGGACCGGGATCATTTTGGCCGCATCTTCTTTAACCAGGCGAATATGTCGGCGGAAGGCATTCCTCAAATCGCTGTGGTGATGGGGAGCTGCACGGCGGGCGGCGCCTATGTGCCCGCCATGTCGGATGAAAGCATCATCGTGCGCCAGCAGGGCACCATCTTTTTGGGTGGCCCCCCCTTGGTGCGCGCCGCAACCGGTGAGGTTGTCACCGCCGAGGAATTGGGTGGCGCAGATGTCCATGCGCGCCAATCCGGCGTGGTGGACCATTACGCGCAGGATGATCGCCATGCTTTGGCGATTTGTCGGCGCATCATCGCCGGCCTGGGGCAGCGCATCGCGCCGCAAGTGGCGCTGCGGGCGCCACGCGCACCGCTTTATGACACGCAGGAATTGCTGGGCGTTGTGCCCGCCGATATCCGCGCGCCCTATGATGTGCGCGAAGTGATTGCGCGCCTGGTGGATGGCAGCGAGTTTGATGAATTCAAGCGGCTTTATGGGACAACATTGGTTTGCGGTTTTGCGCATCTCCATGGTTATCCCATCGGCATTCTTGCCAATAATGGCATCCTGTTTTCAGAATCCGCCCTGAAGGGCGCGCATTTCATTGAACTTTGCTGCCAGCGCGGCATTCCCTTGCTGTTCTTGCAGAATATCTCTGGCTTCATGGTAGGGCGGAAATATGAAGCGGGCGGCATTGCGCGGGATGGCGCGAAGCTGGTCACCGCAGTTGCGACCGCAGGCGTGCCGAAATTCACCGTTGTGATCGGCGGCAGCTATGGCGCTGGCAATTACGGCATGTGTGGGCGTGCGTATGATCCGCGTTTCATGTTCATGTGGCCCAATGCGCGGATTTCGGTCATGGGCGGCGAACAGGCGGCAAGCGTGCTGGCGCAACTCCGGCGTGACAATATGGAAGCACAAGGCAAGCCATGGCCGGCTGAGGAGGAGGAGGCCTTCAAATCCCCGATCCGTGCCAAATACGAAGCCGAAGGCCATCCCTATTATGCCAGCGCGCGGCTTTGGGATGATGGCATCATCAACCCTGCTGATACGCGACGTATTCTGGGTCTTTCGCTTGCTGTCGCCTGCAATGCACCGATTGAACAGACACGCTTCGGCGTGTTCCGGATGTAGGGGGCGGCCATGTTCCAAAACCTGCTGATCGCCAATCGCGGCGAAATCGCCTGCCGCATCATCCACACCGCGCGCCGCATGGGCCTGCGCAGTATTGCGGTTTTTTCCGCTGCCGATGAAACCACGCAGCATGTGCAGATGGCCGATGAGGCGATCCATATCGGTGCCGCGCCTGCGCGTGAAAGCTATTTGAACATCCCCGCCATCATCGCCGCTGCGAAGCGCGCGGGGGCGGATGCGATCCATCCTGGTTATGGGTTTCTGTCTGAAAACCCTGCTTTCGCGGAAGCTTGTGCGGCGGCTGGGATCATCTTTGTTGGCCCAACGGCTTCTGCCATGCGCGCCATGGGTTCCAAGGGCTCGGCCAAGGCGTTGATGGAAAAGGCCGGTGTGCCGCTGCTGCCGGGCTATCATGGCGCGGAGCAGGATGCGGTGTTTCTGGCAGGTGAAGCTGAGCGCATCGGCTTTCCGCTGGTGATCAAGGCCGTTGCCGGCGGTGGCGGGCGTGGCATGCGCGTGGTTCGTGCGGCAGCGGATTTCGCAGACGCGCTGCAGTCGGCACGGCAGGAAGGCGCCTCGGCCTTCGGTGATGATCGCGTTTTGATCGAACGCTATCTGGAACGCCCGCGCCATATTGAAGTGCAGGTTTTTGGCGATAGCCACGGCAATGCCGTGCATTTGTTTGAACGCGATTGTTCTGCGCAGCGCCGCCACCAGAAGGTGATTGAAGAAGCCCCCGCGCCTGGCATCAGCACTGAAATGCGGGACGCCATGGGTGCGGCCGCCGTCGCCGCCGCCAAGGCCGTGCAATACCAAGGCGCGGGCACGGTGGAATTCATCGCGCAGGATGGTGGCTTTTATTTTCTCGAGATGAATACACGCCTGCAGGTGGAACATCCGGTGACGGAAGCCATCACCGGCTTTGATCTGGTGGAATGGCAATTGCGTGTGGCGGCTGGTGAAAAGCTTCCGGTGCAGCAGAAGGATATCCGCGCCCAAGGCCATGCGATGGAACTCCGCCTTTATGCTGAAGACCCGGCGCGGGATTTCGCACCTTCCATTGGCGCGCTTCAGGTTTTCCGACTTGCCGATCAGGGCTTGCGCATTGATAGCGGCTTTGTCGCCGGTGATCGCATCAGCATCCATTACGATGCCATGGTCGCGAAAATGATCGCTCATGCGCCAACACGGGCCGAGGCGATTGCGCGGCTGCGCGCGGGGCTCGCGCATTCGGATGTCATCGGTGTTGCGCATAATCTGGACATGCTGGACCGCATTCTGGCGCATCCTGATTTCGCTGCCGGCGGCATTGATACCGGTTTTATTGGGCGCAACGCCGAAACACTGCTGACGCCGAAGCTGCACCCCTCTGCGCAAACGCTGGCCCTTGCCGCGCTTGGTGTGCTCGCCCTGGAAGAGGAAACTGCGCAGACGCAAGCGGCGGCCAGCGCCGATCCGCATTCGCCCTGGCATGCGACGGATCATTGGTGGGTCAATACACGCCCGTCCCGCGTGTTTGATTTCCACCTTGAAGATGATGTGCATGCCATCACGCTTTCACCTGCGTCGGATGGCTGGCGCATCATGGCGGGTGATACGGAAATCACCGCGCGGCATGCCACGCTTGCGGATGGGCGCATTCACGCGCTGCTGGATGGCATGCGCCTTTCCGCTTCCATCCATCGCGCGGATGAGGCGATAAGTTTGCGCCATGCCGGCCAAAGCTGGCGCTTCCGCCTGCCTGATCCCATCGCGCGTGCTGGTGAGGAAGAAGGCGGCGATGACCGTCTGCTGGCACCCCTGCCTGGGCAGGTCACGCAGCTAATGGCGAGCGAAGGCCAGGAAGTCGCGCGCGGCGATGTGCTGGTAGTGCTGGAGGCGATGAAGACCGTGTTTCGCCTGACCGCGCCACGCGTCGGCAGGATTGAAACCATTTCCTGCCGTGTTGGTGAGACAGTGCGCGAAGGGCAAATCCTGATTCAATTCGCCGCCGCGGAAGCTGAATAGGTTCAGGCTGGCTTCGCCCCAGTGGCGCGCAGGATCGGCACCCATTTGTCGGTCTCGGCGCGGATGAAGCGCGCGGATGCGGCGGGATCATTCGGCATGGGGTCAATGCCGGCATCGGCGAAGCGCTGACGAATGGCGGGATCATTCAGCACTGCCGTCACCGCCGTTGAAAGCGTGGTGATGATCTCGGCTTGCGTGCCTGCCGGCGCGTAAAGCGCCTGCCAGGATGAAGAAGCATAGCCCGGCACGCCGGCTTCCTGAAGCGTTGGCAAATCCGGCAGCAATTGTGAACGCCGCATTGTGGTCACGGCCAGGCCGCGCGCCCTGCCGTCTCGCACCAAAGGCGCCAGCAGGGTTTGGCTGTCAATCACGAAATCCACGCGCCCGGCGACAAAATCCGTCACCGCCGCTGGCGTGCCGCGATATTGCACAATGGTGAAATCCACGCCCGCAAGCTTTTTCAGCAATTCGCCCGAAAGATGCGATGCCGCACCAATGCCTGTGGTGGCGAAGGTTGCTTCGCCACGCCTTTCGCGCAGCCAGGCCAGCAATTGCGGCACATCCCGCACCGGCAGCGATGGATGCACCGCCAGCAGGAAGCTTTGATCGCCCAGCGTTGAAATCGGGATGAAATCAGTGATCGAATCAAACCCGGCTTCGGGATAAAGCGCTGGGATCACGCTATGCGCAGCGCCATTCAGCAAAAGCGTATGCCCATCCGGCGTGGCGCGTGCCACGGTCCGCGCGCCGATGGTGCTGCCGGCCCCTGGTTGATTTTCCACCACCACGGGCTGCCCGAGCATACGCGGCAAGGGTTCCGTGACAATGCGCGCCACCACATCAATAACGCCGCCGGCGGCGAAGGGCACAACCACGCGGATGGGCCGCGATGGGTAGCGGCCCTGCGCCAAAGCAGGGGCGGCGAGCGCACTTCCGGCAAGCGCGAATAGGGCACGACGTTGCAGCATGGGACTTCTCCTTCTTTTGGATATTCTTGACGTCACGCGTCGCCTAAGGGCTGAGAACGAAGGTTACAGACGGATGGGACATGGCGTTTCCCGTCACGCTTTCGGTGGATGCTGCGCCCACCAATGGCGCGCGATATCGGCGCGGCGACACACCCAAACATCCGGTGTTGCCGCCACCTTATCCAGAAAGCGCGCCAGCGCCGCGGCCCGCCCAGGCCGCCCGATCAGCCGACAATGCAGGCCAACCGACATCATTTTCGGCGCCCCTGCCCGGCCTTCCGCGAGCAAAGTCTCGAAGGAATCCGTGACATATTGCTCCCACCCATCCGGCGCGGTGAAGCCGGGGGGCACCGCATATTTCATGTCATTATTGTCGAGCGTATAGGGAATGATCAGCATCGGTTTTCCTGCCGCCGTCACGTAAAACGGCAGATCATCCGCGTATGAATCCGAATCATACAGAAACCCGCCATGTTCCGCGACCAGGCGGCGCGTATTGGGGCTGATGCGGCCCGTATACCAGCCAACGGGGCGTGTGCCCGTCAGGCGTTCGATAACCTCAACACAGCGCGCAATCTCCGCACGCTCCGTCGCCTCATCCACGCTGTGATAATCAATCCAACGCCAGGCATGGGAAGCAACCTCATGCCCCGCATCGGCGAAGGCGCGCGCCACGGTTGGGTTCAATTCCAACGCACGGCCCACACCATAAACGGTAAGCGGCAGCTTGCGCGCAGCGAAGGCGCGCAGAATACGCCATACGCCGGCGCGCGCACCGTAATCGAATTGGCTTTCCACCGTGCGATTGCGTTCACCGATAATCGGCGACCCTCCCGGCACTTCATGCAAATACAATTCGCTGCCGGCATCGCCATTCAGCACGGTATTCTCTCCGCCTTCTTCGTAGTTCAGCACGAAGGAAAGCGCGAGCTTCGCACCATTCGGCCATTTCGGATCGGGCGGGCTGGCGCCATAGCCCAGGAAATCGCGCGGGTAATCAGTCTCCGCCGCCATCATATGGGAAGTGTCGGTCATGCCCATCCTCTCCTCACGCCAGTTTCAGCCCGATAATGCCAGCAGTGATCAGCGCCACGGAAGCCCAGCGTAGCGCGGTATTCGCATCACCGAATAGCGTAATGCCCACCAGAAAGGCGCCAACGGCACCAATGCCGGTCCAAACGGCATAGGCGGTGCCGACAGGAATCTCCCGCAGCGCCAGCAGCAGCAAGCCGCCACTCGCGACAATGCAGGCGATGGCGAAGGCCAGCCAGCCATAACGCAACCCGCCCGCAGCCCAACCGAGCTTGAGGCCAATCGGCCAGCCAATTTCGCAAAGCCCCGCCAACAGCAAATACCACCAGCCCATGCGCTATCCTTCACGCTGAAAATCGCAAACGGCATAAAAAAGGGCCAGTGCTTGACTGGCCCCTTCAGTGACGGTGGGCAAATGCCTCAGCTCAACAGATCCGCCGGCACCGTACCACCGTTTTCGGCAACCTTTTTCATCACCTGCTTATGCAGCCAGATATTCATCGTGGCAGAGTCATTCATATCGCCGGTATAGCCAAGTTCGGTCGCCAGCTCCTTGCGGGCACCGAGGCTGCTGTCCAGGTTCAGCAGCTTCATCAAATCCACGATTGACGTACGCCAATTGAGCTTTTGTCCCGCTGCGGCAGCCTTGCTTTCCATCAGCGCCACAAGATCCACAGCGCTCAGCGCCTTCACCGGCTCAGCGGCGGCAGACGCAACGGCGGCAACCGCAGTAGTAGCAGCGGCGACAGCTTCCTTCGCCCCACCCGCTGCGGCAGCAGGCGCAGCTTCAGCGCGGCCGAAGATGCTGCCAATGATTCGCCCAAGAATGCTCATGTGATCTGTTCCTTCCTGTCATTTTCATGAGGGAAGAGACACAATCGCCTTTCCCAAATCGAGAGTAGAATAATTGGTCACGTAAATCAACGAAGGGGCGTTCGTAAAGATCAGGAACCAAGCGCGCCTGTCTTGGTCACTAGATGAAAATTACATCATGACGGGGGCCAAAAATACCTGAAGCGCCACCCACTTCCATGGATGGCGCTTCACTGCTTTTAGGATGCTGGCTTCAGCTTTGCGGTGAAGCCGCCAAATCTCTCAGTTCCTGGCCTTGTCCACCAGGGCGCCCTTCTTGATCCAGGGCATCATGGCACGGAGCTTTTCACCCACTTCTTCAATCGGGTGTTCAGCCAGGCGACGGCGGGTTGCCTTGAAGCTCGCCTGGTTCACCTTGTTTTCCAGCATCCAATCGCGCGCGAAGCGGCCGGACTGGATATCTTCCAGCACGCGCTTCATTTCCGCCTTGGTTTCCGCGGTGATGATGCGCGGGCCCGTGACGTATTCGCCATATTCCGCCGTATTGCTGATGGAATAATTCATGTTGGCGATGCCGCCTTCATAAATCAAATCCACAATCAGCTTCACTTCATGCAGGCATTCGAAATAGGCCATTTCCGGCGCGTAGCCGGCTTCAACCAGGGTTTCGAAGCCAGCCTTGATCAGTTCCACCAGGCCACCGCAGAGCACAGTCTGTTCGCCGAACAGATCGGTTTCGCATTCTTCCTTGAAGGTGGTCTCGATCACGCCCGAACGCCCGCCGCCAATGGCCGAAGCATAGGAAAGCGCGATTTCCAGCGCATTGCCCGAAGGGTTCTGATTGACAGCCACCAGGCAGGGCACGCCGCCGCCCTTCTGGTATTCGCTGCGCACCGTATGGCCGGGGCCCTTCGGTGCGATCATGAACACATCAATATCCGCGCGGGGATCGAGCAGGTTGAAATGCACATTCAAGCCATGCGCGAAGGCCAAAGCGGCACCCGGCTTCATATTGGCGTGCAGGCTTTCGCGATAGAGATCGCCCTGGCCTTCATCCGGCGTCAGCACCATGACCACATCGGCCCATTTCGCCGCATCTGCCGGCGACATCACCTTGAAGCCAGCCGCTTCCGCCTTTTGCGCGGACCCACCGGGGCGCAGCCCAATCACCACATCCTTCACGCCGGAATCGCGCATATTCATGGCATGGGCATGGCCCTGGCTGCCAAAGCCAATGACCGCAACCTTGCGGGCCTTGATCAGATTCACATCCGCATCGCGGTCATAGTAAACGCGCATCTGCCGTTTCTCCTTTTGCTGCGCAGGCTTTCGCCCGGATTGATCCTTGCGGGGCCTGCCATGCAACAAGGACATGCGCGGCCCCAAGGGCGAACAAGGCCCGTTCATTCCTTTATTTTGCGCCTGCCGACAAGATGCTGAATGCATCCGGCGCGCGTTTTATGGGCTTTAGGTGAGGCCCCGTTCAGGCTGCCCGCTTCAAGGGCGCAGCATTCTCATTCGCGTATTTCACCAACGCCGCCCGATACTTCTCCCGCCGCCATTGCAGCAGCCGCCAGGAAGCCTTGGCTGCCAGGTCGGAAACCCGCCCGCGCGGTTCAAGCCCGATGGTCTTGAAGATCATCCCCATGCCGCGTTCGATATGCCGGAAGCGATAAAACCCAATCGCGCGGCCCATATAGGCCGTGGTGCAGCGTTCATGATCGTAAGGCGTGCCGTCAGGCTCATTGGCGCTGTGGAAGGCGAAGGCGAGTTCATCATCCTCCGTCTCCCCAATGCGGCCCAGCGCCACGCGCAGGCGCTTGGAGAAGGATAGATTCTCCCGCGCCAGGTAGCGCTTCATATGATCGTAAAACAGCTTGAAGTGGCGGTATTCATCGGCGGCGATCAGGCGGCAGACCTGCTTCAGCGCCGGTTCTTCCGTGGCATCACCAAGCGCAGAGTAATAGCTGCTGGTCCCGGTTTCCACCATGCAGCGCGCGATCAATTCCCCGGTACGACTGCCACGAATGGAAGCTTCCGCATCCAGTTGAATCTGATACCCTTTGCGATAGCGTTCGAAGGCCGCGGCAAAATCCCAAGCGGGATCAGCCAACATGCCCCAACGGCCAAGCGCATCGCCATGCTGCGTTTCCTCGACCCCCCAATGTTCGGCGGCCGCACAGAAATCGGGATCATCGGCGAAAACGCGCGTGAGGTAGGTGACGTAATCGGCCGCATTGCGCTCCACCATGGCGGCAGCCTTGATCAGCGGCACAATCTCGGGATCAACCTTGGAAGGATCGAAACGATCCCAACCAACCTCATCAATATGCCAATGCTTCATGAGCCTGCCCCGAGCGCCTTGCCATGACGGGCCTTCGCGGCCCTTCCTGCCTATGTTTTTGTGCCAAGATGCGGCGGTTTCAAGGCAGGCTTGCGCGCAACCCGCCCAAAAACAAACGGGCGGCCCAAGGACCGCCCGCTGAAACTTGCACTTTGATAAGCTGTCAGGCCGCCAAAGCCGCTGCAACCATGGCCCGCGCCGAAAGCACGCGCGCCATGGCAGCTTCGCGCTTTTCCGGCGTTTCATTTGCCGCAGCGGAAAAGGCTTTCTCGGCCTCTGCCAGACGCTGCTCAGCCTCGGATTTGGACAGAGAGGCAAGCGGTGTTGCCTCATCCGCCAGGATTGTCACGCGATCCGGCGCCACTTCGGCAAAGCCGCCGGCGACGAAAAGCTGTTCCGTCACCTGGCCACCCTCACGCACGGAAATCACCCCGCCGCGCAAGGCGACAATCATGGGCGCATGGCCGGCCAGCACGCCCATTTCGCCTTCCGCTGCCGGGATCACCGCCATCTCCACCGCGCGGGAGAGCAGCAGCTTTTCCGGTGAGACGAGTTCGAGTTGGAAACTCGCCATGGTGATCAGGCCGCCGCCTTCAGTTCTTCGCCCTTCTTCGCGGCGTCTTCAATCGTGCCGACCATGTAGAAGGCCGCTTCCGGCAGATGGTCATAATCGCCACGGCAGATCGCCGCGAAGCTGCGGATGGTATCTTCCAGCTTCACGAAGACGCCCGGCGTTCCGGTGAAGACTTCCGCCACATGGAAGGGCTGGGACAGGAAGCGCTGGATCTTGCGCGCGCGCGCCACGATCAACTTGTCTTCTTCCGAAAGCTCATCCATGCCAAGGATCGCGATGATGTCCTGCAGCGACTTGTAGGTCTGCAGAATTTTCTGCACTTCGCGCGCCGTATTGTAGTGATCAACACCCACGATGCGCGGGTCCATGGCGCGCGAGGTGGAGTCGAGCGGGTCCACCGCCGGGAAGATTCCAAGCTCCGCGATCGAACGATTAAGCACCGTGGTCGCATCCAAATGGGCGAAGGATGTCGCGGGCGCCGGGTCGGTCAAGTCATCGGCAGGCACGTAAATGGCCTGCACCGAGGTGATCGAACCCTTCTTGGTGGAGGTGATGCGTTCCTGCAGCGCGCCCATATCGGTGGACAGTGTGGGCTGATATCCCACGGCAGAGGGGATGCGGCCCAGTAGCGCAGACACTTCCGCGCCGGCCTGGGTGAAGCGGAAGATGTTGTCGATGAAGAACAGCACGTCCTGGCCTTGCTCATCACGGAAATATTCCGCCATGGAAAGGCCCGAAAGCGCCACGCGGGCGCGGGCACCCGGCGGTTCATTCATCTGGCCATAAACCAGCGCCACCTTGGAACCATCGGTATTGCCATCGCCAAGCTTGATGACGCCGGCATCAATCATTTCGTGATACAGGTCATTGCCTTCACGTGTGCGCTCACCCACGCCGGCAAAGACGGAAACGCCGCCATGGCCCTTGGCGATGTTGTTGATCAGTTCCTGAATGGTCACGGTCTTGCCCACACCGGCGCCGCCAAACAGGCCAATCTTGCCGCCCTTCAGGTAGGGGGCGAGAAGGTCAATAACCTTAATGCCCGTCACCAGAATTTCAGCGCTCGTCGCCTGTTCTTCAAAGGCCGGCGCTTCGCGGTGGATCGGGTAATGCATCGTGGCGGGCACCGGGCCGCGTTCGTCAATCGGCTCACCGATCACGTTGAGGATGCGCCCCAGCGTGCCGGGGCCTACCGGCACGGAAATGCCCGCACCCGTATCCACCACTTCAGTGCCGCGCACCAAGCCATCGGTCGTATCCATGGCGATGCAGCGCACCGTGCGCTCACCCAAATGCTGCGCCACTTCAAGCACGAGCTTCTGTTCGCCGATCTGCAGCGTCAGCGCATTCATGATGGCGGGAAGCTCGGCGGGGAACTGCACGTCCACCACGGCACCAAGCACCTGCGTCACCTGACCAACATTGTTCTTCATGGCAGCGATCCCTTCTTAAAGCGCTTCAGCGCCGGAGATGATTTCAATCAGCTCGCGGGTGATGTTCGCTTGACGTGTGCGATTGTAATTCAGCGTAAGCTTGTTGATCATTTCGCCCGCATTGCGCGTGGCGTTGTCCATGGCGGTCATCTGGCTGCCATAGAAGCCGGCGGCATTGTCCAGCAGGGCGCGATAGATCTGGATACCGAGGTTCTGCGGCAAAAGCCGCGCGAGGATTTCTTCTTCCGTCGGTTCAAATTCATAAAGCGCGCCGCCATCAGCGGCCACTTCCGGCAGCGGCGCCGGAATAAGCTGCTGGCCCACTGGCGTTTGGCTGATGACATTCTTGAAGCGGTTGTAGATCAGCGTGCAAATGTCGAATTCACCGGCATCCAGCATGTCGCTGATTTTGGCGCTGACTTCGGAAGCCTCTTCAAAGCCGATGCGCTTCTTATTGGCGAAGCTGATTTCGGCAACGATGCGGCTGGCGAATTCGCGCTTCAGATAGACAGCGCCCTTGCGGCCAACGGTGATGATCTTCACCGTCTTGCCTTCGGCTTCAAGCGCACGCACCTGGGCGCGCGCAAAGCGCCCCACATTGGTGTTGAAGCCGCCGCAGAGACCGCGTTCGGCGGTCACCACCACCAGCAAATGCACCTTATCCGCGCCAGTGCCGACCAAGAGCTTCGGCGCATCCGGCGAGCCGGCGACCGAAGCACCGAGCGAGGCGAGCATCCGCTCCATACGTTCGGCATAGGGGCGGGCTGCTTCCGCCTGAGTCTGCGCGCGGCGCAGCTTGGCGGCGGCCACCATCTTCATCGCCTGCGTGATCTTGCGCGTGGATTTCACGCTATTGATGCGCAGGCGGAGGCTTTTCAGGCTGGGCATGGATTACGTTCCTGTCCGGCCCGCCTCAAGCGAAGGATTTGGTGAAGTTGTCAAGGAAGGCAACCAGCTTGGTTTCCGTATCCTTCTTGATCTCACGATCATTGCGGATCGCGGTCACGATATCCGGCGCGGTTGACTTCAATTCGCCAAGCAGGCGGCTTTCAAAATCGCCCACCTTGTTCAGCGGCAGACGGTCCAGATAGCCACGCGTGCCGGCGAAGATCGCAATCACCTGTTC
>JBIIIE010000182.1:0-5939 GCA_044235135.1 Roseomonas sp.
GTGCTTAAGGATAACCCAACCCAGTGGTTCTACCGCCATTTGGGCGGGCGGGTGGTGGCGCGTGGCCAAACCCGCGTAGGCGGCCAACCGGTGGAGCAGATGGCGCTGCTGTGGGAGCCGATTGACACGCTGCTGGCAGCCACTGCGGCGGCGCCGGAGGCTTGAGCATTTTCAAGCCAAGTGGCCACACTTGGCGGCTCGGAAAATGCGATCAAGCAAACCCTAACTTGCCCCGGGGCGCGGCTTGTGGTGCAAGCCCGCATGGCCCGTGAAACGCTCGACTCCGCCCCCCGGCACGATCATGTGCTGATCCTCGATTTCGGTAGCCAGGTGACGCAGCTGATCGCGCGCCGCGTGCGGGAATCCGGCGTGTATTGCGAGGTTTGGCCCTTTCATCACGCACCGGAAGAACGCATCCGCGCCTTTGCGCCGCGCGGCATTATCCTGTCCGGCGGGCCGGCCAGCGTGACCGAAGGCGAAAGCCCCCGCGCGCCGGAAGCTGTATTCACGCTGGGCGTGCCGGTTTTGGGCATCTGTTATGGCCAGCAAACCCTGGCGGCGCAGCTTGGCGGCCTGGTGGAGCCTTCCGATCATCGCGAATTCGGCCGCGCCTTTGTGGACGTAACCGATGAATGCGCCATCACGCGCGGCATCTGGGCCAAGGGTGCGCGTGAGCAGGTGTGGATGAGCCATGGTGATCGCATCACGGCCCTGCCGCCCGGCTTTCGCAGCGTCGCGAGCAGTGAGGGCGCGCCCTTCGCCGTGATTGCCGATGATGCGCGGCAGTTCTACGGAACCATGTTTCACCCGGAAGTGGTGCACACACCCCATGGCGCGGCGCTGCTGAAAAACTTCACCCATGGCGTTTGCGGCTGCGCCGGCGATTGGACCATGGCCGGTTTCCGCCAGGAAGCGGTGGCGCGCATTCGTGCCCTGGTGGGGCAAGGGCGCGTGGTGTGTGGGCTTTCCGGCGGCGTTGATAGCTCGGTCGCCGCGGTGCTGATTCATGAGGCGATTGGCGATCAACTGACCTGCATCTATGTGGATCACGGGCTGATGCGCGCGAATGAAAGCGAACAGGTGGTCAGCACCTTCCGGGACCGCTTCAACATCAAGCTGATCCATCGTGACGCTTCGGATTTGTTTCTGGGCCAGCTTTCCGGCGTGACGGACCCGGAGGTGAAGCGCAAGACCATCGGGCGCCTGTTCATTGACGTGTTCGAAGAAGAACAGAATAAGCTGGGTGGCGCGGATTTTCTGGCGCAAGGCACGCTTTACCCGGATGTGATTGAAAGTGTCTCGGCAACCGGTGGGCCATCTGTCACCATCAAATCGCATCACAATGTCGGCGGCCTGCCCGCGCATATGCGCATGAAGCTGGTGGAGCCCTTGCGTGATTTGTTCAAGGACGAAGTGCGCGCTTTGGGCCGCGAGCTTGGCATTCCGGAAGAGATTGTGGGCCGCCACCCCTTCCCGGGGCCTGGCCTTGCCATTCGCATCCCCGGTGAGGTGACGCGCGAAAAGGCCGATCTGCTGCGCCGTGTTGATAGCGTATTCCTGGAAGAAATCCGGGGTGCCGGGCTTTATGATGCGATCTGGCAGGCCTTTGCCGTGCTGCTGCCGGTGCGCACGGTTGGCGTGATGGGTGATGGCCGCAGCTATGATCAGGCCTGCGCCTTGCGCGCCGTGACCAGCACGGATGGCATGACGGCGGATGTCTATCCTTTTGACATGGGCTTCCTCAATCGCGTCGCGGCGCGGATTGTGAATGAGGTGCGCGGGATCAATCGCGTGACCTATGACATCACGAGCAAGCCGCCGGGGACGATTGAGTGGGAGTGATGAGGAGAGCCGGCCCTATTTGTTTGAACAGTTCCTGGGCGTTTCTTAAGTGTATTCCTGCCTTGGTGAGGCCGCCATCGGTGGATTGGGGTTATCGCGTAATTAAGCCGCTCTGATTACTCATCAAGGCAGCCTGGCGTTCAAAGGCCAGGGGGCGGGTTTCCCATGTCCTGCGCCAGATCAATTCGGCCTGGATGGTTTTGAAGAACGTTTCGACAGCGGCATACACCCCCAAGGGCCACGCGGCTTAACAGCGGCTTTCCCGCGCTTCAGCTCGCCCTCTCAAAAGCGCTTGCCCCAATGACCAGATAGACGGATCATGTCAGGGTGAAAAATAGTCGCCCAAGCTGAAGGAAGCATGACCGAAACCGCCCCGCATCTTGCCCGCGAAGCCGAAGCAGCCTCCGCCTATCCGCGGGCGGAAGCCTTGGGCGCTGCCTATGGGGCGCTTGATCTCGGCACCAATAATTGCCGCCTGCTGATCGCCTCCCCCAACGCTTCCGGCTTTCGCGTGTTGGATTCCTTCAGCCGCGTGGTGCGGCTTGGCGAAGGTCTGGGCAGCAGCGGGCAGCTTTCCACTGCCTCCATGGACCGTGCCTTGGCCGCGCTTGGCGCCTGCGCCGATAAGCTCGGCCGTCGCCCCTTGCGCGGGTTTGAAGCGGTGGCAACCGAGGCCTGCCGCCAGGCCAGTAATGGCGCGGCCTTCATCGCGCGGGTGGAGGCAGAGACCGGCATCAGGCTGCGTATCATCACCGGGCGGGAGGAAGCGGAACTCGCCATGGAATCCTGCGCGGCCCTACTGGAACCGGGTGATCGGCGCGCGCTTTTGTTCGATATCGGTGGTGGCAGCACGGAAATCGCCTGGATCAGGGCCGCCGCCCGCCCCGGCGATGTGCCGGAGCTGATCGGCTATATTTCGCTGCCCATCGGTGTGGTGACGCTGGCGGAACGCTGCGGCGCGGCCTGTTTCACCGAAGCCGGCTTCTTCGCCGTGGTGGATGAGGTGGCGGCCCGGCTGGAAGCCTTTGATAGGCTGCATTGCATCGGCCAGGAAATCCATGCCGGCGGCGTGCGGCTGATGGGCACATCGGGCACCGTTACCACGCTTGCCGGCGTGGTCATGGCCTTGCCGCGCTATCGCCGTCTGCTGGTGGATGGCTCCACTTTGGATTGTGAGGCTGCCGATGCCGCCTTGGGCGATCTTTTTGCCATGGGTCGCGCGGAATTGGCCGCCCACCCCTGTGTGGGGCCGGAACGCGTGGATTACGTGCTGCCAGGCTGTGCGATTTACGCCGCGATCCGCCGCATCTGGCCAACGCGGAGCCTCCGCGTCGCGGATCGCGGCCTGCGTGAAGGGATGTTGCTCAGGATGATGCGCGCGGACCGTGAAGCGGCGCGCCGCAGCCCGCCGCGGCGCCGGTAGCCCCCAAAGCATGGCCAAACCCAGCCCGCCCGGCAGCCTCCGGGGTCTCACGCAGCGCCTGCGCAGTGCCGAAGGGCGCAGCACCGCCAGCCAGAAATGGCTCAATCGGCAATTGAATGATCCCTATGTGCGCGCTGCCAAGGAACGCGGCCTGCGATCCCGCGCAGCCTTCAAACTGCTTGAGATGAATGAGAAGGTGAAGCTGCTGCGCCCCGGCGCACGGGTGATTGATCTGGGTGCAGCACCGGGCGGCTGGACTCAAGTGGCGGTGGAAGTGGTGGGGCCGCGCGGGCAGGTGGTGGCTTTGGATATCCTGCCCATGGACCCGGTGCCGGGGGCGACCACGCTGCAAGGCGATTTCCAGGAAGAAGAGGCCGAGGCACGCATCATCGCGGCCCTTGGCGGCAAGGCGGATCTGGTGCTCTCAGACATGGCGCCCAATACCACGGGGCATGGCGCGACGGATCATTTGCGCATCATGGCTTTGGCGGAATTGGCGCTGGATTTCGCGCTGAAGGTGCTGGCGCCGGGGGGCGGTTTTGTGGCGAAAGTATTTCAAGGCGGGTCCGAAAAGGACATGCTGGTGATGCTCAAGCGCCATTTCGCGACCGTGCGGCATGTGAAGCCGCCAGCCAGCCGGAAGGAATCGGCCGAATTATATGTGGTGGCGACCGGCTTTCGTGGCTGAGCACGCGCCCGCGCGATTGCGCCGCATGGGTTGAAGGGCTAAGGGGGGTCGCCAAGGTAGCGCAACGCGAAAGCCCCTCCATGGCCATCGAATCTTCCACCCCTGCTTCCACATCCTTTGGCGCCATGCCGATCGCTGAGGCCTATGCCTTTGACGATGTGCTGCTGGTACCGGCCTATTCCACCGTGCTGCCGGCGCAGACGGTCACGACCACGCGCCTCACCAGGGATATTCGGCTGAATATTCCGCTGATGTCGGCGGCGATGGATACGGTGACGGAAGCCCCCATGGCGATTGCCATGGCGCAGGCAGGTGGCATTGGCGTGATCCACAAGAATTTCTCGCCGGAAGATCAGGCCGCGCAGGTGCGCCAGGTGAAGAAGTTTGAATCCGGCATGGTGGTGAACCCGCTGACCGTGCATCCGGATCAGACACTCGCTGAAGTGCGCGCGCTGCAGGATCGGCACCGCATCAGCGGCATTCCGGTGGTGGAACGTGGCTCAGGGCGCCTGGTTGGCATCATCACCAATCGCGATGTGCGTTTCGCGACCGACCCCAATCTGCGTGTTTATGAGCTGATGACGCGGGAGAATCTGGTGACAGCCTCCCCCGATGTCACGCCGGATGAGGCGCGCACGCTTTTGCACAAGCATCGCATCGAAAAACTGCTGGTGGTGGATGACGCGCAGCGTTGCGTGGGCCTGGTGACGGTGAAGGATATGGACAAGGCGCAGGCCAATCCCCATGCATCGAAGGATGGCATGGGGCGGCTGCGCGCCGCTGCGGCGACGGGCGTTGGTGATGATGGGCTGCATCGCGCGGAATTGCTGGTGGCGGCTGGCGTTGATGTTGTTGTCGTTGATACCGCCCATGGCCATTCCGGTGGCGTGATGCAGGCGGTGGAGCGCATCAAACGCCTGTCCAATTCCGTGCAGGTGATTGCCGGCAATGTCGCAACCCCCGAAGGCGCGCTTGCCTTGATTGAAGCGGGCGCTGATGCGGTGAAGATCGGCATCGGCCCAGGGTCCATTTGCACCACGCGCATTGTGGCCGGCGTTGGCGTGCCGCAGCTGACCGCCATTCTGGAAAGTGCCGCCGCCGCGCGCGAAAAGGGCGTGCCGGTGATTGCCGATGGCGGCATTCGGTCTTCCGGTGATCTTGCCAAGGCTTTGGCGGCGGGTGCGGATTGCGCCATGATGGGCAGCATCTTCGCCGGCACGGATGAAGCGCCCGGTGAAGTGTTTCTCTATCAGGGCCGGTCCTATAAATCCTATCGCGGCATGGGCTCGCTCGGGGCCATGGCGCGGGGTTCGGCGGACCGCTACTTCCAGGCGGAAGTGCAGGACAGCTTGAAGCTGGTGCCGGAAGGCGTGGAAGGACGCGTCGGCTACAAAGGCCCGGTTGGTGCGGTGATTCATCAAATGGTCGGCGGCTTGCGCTCGGCCATGGGCTATACGGGCTGCGCCACGATTGGCGAATTGCAGACCAAGGCGCGCTTCCGCCGCATCACGGGTGCGGGCCTGCGTGAGAGCCATGTGCATGATGTGGCGGTGACGCGTGAGGCGCCGAATTACCGCGTGGAAGGTTGATCCGGTTTCTTGATCCCATAGGGCGCGACCAGCGCCCAGACATGATCGGGGATCATATTGCGGAGCTTGGCGGGCTCCGCCCGTTCAAGATGCAGCACGCTTTCCACGGCCTTCATCTCAACCCGTGCGCGAGCAAATTCCAAGCCGCGCGGGCCGATGCGTGGCATCAACCAGCCGATGATGGGCCTCAGCCAATTGGGCATGCGGCGCAAGGGCAAGCCACCTGCGGCGCGGCGCGTATTTTCCAGAAATCCCTTCACCGCACCGGCGCGTTTGCCGGCAGTGCCAGGCGCGGCGGTGGAGATTTCATCACCCAGCAGGCGCAGCAATTCCTCGCCACGTTCATTGCGCACCAGAAGCCATTGCTCGCCCTGGCCGCCCATATAGCCCACGGTGA
>JBIIIE010000183.1:0-5932 GCA_044235135.1 Roseomonas sp.
TCGGCCGGGCCATCCACGGCGGAGATGCGGAAGAATAGCGGCAGATCAGCGGGCCAGGCAGCGCGCACCGCTTCGGTCACTTCCAAGGCAAAGCGCATGCGCCCGGCAAGGTCTCCGCCGTAGCGATCATTGCGTTTATTGGCGATGGGCGAGAGGAAAGCCTGAATCAAATACCCATGCGCGCCATGGATTTCGAGCACGCGAAACCCAGCCTTGGCCGCGCGCACCGCAGCAGCGGCGAAGGCCTGCACGGTTTCCTGGATTTTTGCCTCAGTCATGGCGGTTGGCGCGTGCCAGCCCGGGCCCACAGGTTCCGCGGTTGGCCCGAAACACTCCCAAGGCGGCGAACCCTCAGCGGCGTCCTCGGCACGGAGCGGCGTGCTGCCCTTCCAGGGCGGCTGCACCGAAGCCTTGCGCCCGGCATGGGCGATTTGAATGGCGGGCACAGACCCAAAGCCGATGATGGCATCAACGATCGGGCGATAGGCTTCCACCTGCGCGTCATTCCAAAGCCCGCAGCAGCCATGGGTGATGCGCCCTTCCGGCGCCACCGCGGTTGCTTCCGTAAAGACAAGCCCCGCACGGCCCCGCGCCACCGCGGTCAGATGCGAAAAATGGAAGCCATTCGCCAGCCCATCCTTGGCCGAATACATGCAAAGCGGCGAAAGTGCCACGCGATTGGGCAGCGTCACGGACCGCAAGGTGATTGGCGTAAAAAGTAAAGGCATGGACATGCTGGGCTTCCTGTCAAAAGAATTTGCGCCTCAGTCTGGTCCACTGATCCGTGGCGTCAAGCCAAGGCAAGCGAAAAACCGCCTTGCGCAGCCGGGCAGGGCTTCAGGTCTTCGCCTGAAGCATTCAAGCTTTCACGCCATAACCTCAATCGCGGTCAGCCCTTGGGCCAAAACCTCCAACAGAGCGCGTTGCTCCAGCGCAATGCAGCCCTCGGTCGGGCTAAAATCAGGCCGGGCCAAGTGAAGGAAAATCGCGCTGCCGCGCCCGCGCGCGACTGGCGCGTCGTTCCAGCCAAGCACGCCGATCACATCGTAAATTGCGTCTGCACGCCAAAGTTCCTCATGCCGCGCGGGATGCGGCCGGCGGATTTGCGTATTGTAATCGGCATGCGTCGGATCATCGCACCAGCCATCATCGGGCGCGATCGGCGCCACTGGCAGCGCAGCGCGCGGCGCGGCCAGACGATCAGCGCGATACAACACGCGTCGCAGCGGCAATAAGCCGATTGGTGTTGCGCCATCCCCTTCGCGCTTATCGGTGCGCCTGCCGCCCTTGCCGATGGCGCAACGATAAATCCCGCCCTGGAAACGCAGCAAGCCATCGGGGCCAAGCTGCGCGAGACCCTTGGGGCCCATCGCCTATCCCAGCATATGGCCGAAGCGTCGTGCCTTGGTGTCCAGATAGGCGTCATTCACGCCATTCGGGTCAAAGGCATGTGCCTCACGCCCCACTACGTCAATCCCGCAAGCAGCCAGACCTGAGAGCTTGTCTGGATTATTGGTCAGAAGCCGCACGCGCGGAATGCCCACCTCACGCAACATCGTCGCGGCGACCAGAAAGTTGCGTTCATCCGCGCCATAGCCAAGCGCGCGATTGGCATCGAGTGTATCAAGCCCGCGATCCTGCAGCGTATAGGCGCGGAGTTTGTTCACCAGGCCAATGCCGCGCCCTTCCTGCGCCAGATAAAGCAGCACGCCACCCGCCGGGTCTTCCGCCATGCGCTTGATCGCGCCGCGCAGTTGTGGCCCGCAATCGCAGCGAAGCGATCCCAAAAGATCACCGGTGAAACATTCGGAATGGGCACGGACCAAAGGCGCTTGCCCGGCAGCCATGCTCGCTTCCGGGTCACCCACCAGAATGGCGAGGTGTTCAATGCCACCATCGGCGGCGCGGAAGGCGATGATGCGCGCTTCCGGCGCATCTTCCAGCGGCACGCGGGCTTCGGCCACGCGCTTCAGGCTGGAAGCGGCGCTGACGGGATAGCTAAGGATATCTTCGGCAGGGACAGTCAGCAGCGAAAGCCGCGCTGCCACACCGGGGGCGGCGGGTGCGGCCACAAGCGCCGGCAGCAGGCGGCCAAGCTTGGCCAGCGCCAGGGCTGCGCCAGAAAGTGCTGGGGCAGGCACCTGCTCGGCCTCGGCCGGCAGCAGGCTTTCGGCGGTGGGGTCGGCAAAGCCGCGCAGCCTTGCGGGGTCCAGGGCTGCCGGGGGCAGGCGCAGCGCCACCACGGGCTGGTCTTCCGCTTGCGTCACAGGTCGGCGCAGCAGCGCGGCGGCGCGCACCGGAGCCAGAAGCAATACCGGCGTGGCCAGCCCTTCTGCGGCGATATCGGCCAAACCCATCGCGCCAAGGGTTTCCGCCGCGCCCACCAGCAACGCCGCTTCCTGGTGCATAATCAGCACCGGCGTGCCACGGCGCAAATCCGAAATGGCACGATGCACACCGCGCATCGCAAGGCGGCGCTGATCAAGGATGGGTTCGGGGCTTTGTGACAAAAGGCTACCTTGAGGGGGCATGTGACGGTTTTCCAATACGCCTGTATTCAACCATGGGGAATGTGGCACTGATACGGCGCTTTACGAGCCCCCCTTAGGCCAACCCGATTTTTCTGCTTCCGCGGATCAAACCCCCGTGAGGAAGTGCTTGCGGATAGGCGGGGGCGGGTGGCATTTGACGGAGGCACAACGGCATCAAGCCGGACCACGGAAGACAGAGACAACAAGGAAAGGCGCGTTCAACATGAAATCCTCGCACCCGATACTGATCGTGGATGATAATGACGCGCTGCGGACAAGCCTGGCGGAACAGGTGGCCTTTGATGGCGAATTCACCGCCACCGGCGCCGCAAGCCTTTCCGATGCGGAAGCCCTGCTCCGCACTGATGGGGCGCGTTTCGATGCCATTCTGCTTGATCTTGGCATGCCCGATGGGCATGGGCGGGATTTCTGCGTGAAGCTTCGCCGCGCGGGCATGCGCATGCCCATCATCATCCTGACCGGTGCGGATGGGGAACAGGATGTGGTCCGCTGCCTTGATGCGGGGGCCAATGACTATATCGCCAAGCCGTTCCGGGTGCAGGAATTGCTGGCGCGGCTGCGTGCGCAAATCCGCATTTTCGAAGGCAGCGAAGATGCGGTTTTCACCGTTGGGCCCTATGATTTTCGCCCCTCGGTCAAATTGTTGCAGGAACCCAAGCGCAACCGGAAAATCAGGCTGACGGAAAAGGAAACCGCGATCCTGAAATTCTTGTATCGCGCCAATGGCAGGCCGGTTTCACGGCAAATCCTGCTGACGAAGGTGTGGGGCTATAACAGCCATGTCACCACCCATACCTTGGAAACCCACATCTATCGCCTGCGCCAAAAGATCGAACCCAACCCAGCCGAGGCATGTATCTTATTGACCGAAGGCGGTGGCTACCGCCTGGCCATGGGTGATGCCGAAAGGCCCGACGCAGAGGGAGCCGGCTTCCCCCCTCTGCGCCGGCCAACCGCCGCCGTGGCCACAACCCGGTCCTGACCCTGGGGATTCCGCCCGATCAATGCGTCCAGGTGATTTCGGCTGGGGGGGCTTCGGTCGGGTCCACCCGCAGCATTTGGCCATTCATCACGCTTTTCCCCGTAAAGGCCAGGATGAAGCCCCAATGCGACACCACCAGCGTATGGGACCAATCCTGCAGCGCGGCCATCTCGGCGCGGAATAGCTGGGCGCGGTCAATCACCTGTTCGGCGGGTTCCTCGACCGGCGGCCACCAGACCTCGTCAATATGGTCCAGCGCCACATGCGGGAAATCAAAGCGGAGTTCCGTCACCGGCCTGCCGATATCGCAGGTGAAGGCGTAGCGTTCCCGCACCGTCGGCGTCACGGTCAAAGGCAGGTTGAGCTTGCGCGCCACCGGCAAGGCAGTCTGCAAGGCCCGCGTATAGGGGGAGACAATGATGCGCCTGATGCCTTCATGCGCCAGCGCCTCGGCCGCTTCTTCGGCCTGGGTCTGGCCAAGCGGCGTCAGCTTGGGGTCAATAATGCCTGGGTCCTTGCGGGTTTGGGTGAAAAGCAGGTTGAATTCGCTTTGCCCATGCCGAAGCAGAATCACGATGGTCACCCCTTTTTTGATCACGGTTTGTCTAGCGAGGCTCCGGCAGGCTCGCAACCAGCCTTCTATTTGGGCAGTCAGCCGTGGTTTCGGGTAATTCCTTCCCCATCCCGCGCGATACAAGCGTTGCCCTTGGGCGGTCGAGACCCTAGATTAGAAGTCAAGGAGTAAAAACATGGGTGGCTTGCCGATAGATCTGATCCTCTTTGCCATGGTCGCAGCCTTTTTGGTGCTGCGCCTGCGGAGCGTGCTTGGCCGCCGGACGGGGTTTGAACGTCAGCCGCAGCCCGAAGCCGCGCCAGTGCCGGTGCGCGGCCCGGCAACTGAGGTCGACATTGGCGCCAAACCGTCCCAGGGCGGTGCGCGGCGTGCCATGCCTGACCCGCGCAGCCCCGCCGGTGAGGCACTGATGCAGATCCAAAAGCGCGATAGCAGCTTTGATCCGAACCGCTTTCTGGATGGCGCCGAAACCGCTTTCGGCATGATTGTGGAAGCCTTTGCCCGTGGTGATCGCGCCACGCTCAAGTCGCTTTTGTCGGACGAAGCCTTTGCCGGCTTTGATCAGGCGATTGCCGCGCGTGAGGCGGCTGGCGAGACGCAGCGCACGGAACTTCGCAGTGTTGAGGAAAGCGGCATTGAAGCCGCCGAGCTGCGCGGCAGTGTCGCCGAAATCACCGTGCGTCTGGTGACGGATCAGATCAATCTGGTGCAGGCGCGCGATGGCTCCATTGTTTCGGGTGCCGAGGCGGTGACGGAAATGACCGATGTCTGGACCTTCCAGCGTGACCTCAATAGCGCAGACCCGACCTGGCGCTTGGTGGGCAGCACTGCCGCCTGATCGCCTGCCCGTTTTGGCGGGGTCCGGGGTGAAAATATTGCCCCGGCTTGGTCCGGCATGACGCAACACCTTGCCTATGTGGATTTCCTCCCCCGCCTGCCGCTTTGGCTGATTGCGGCCTTCGCCGCGCTGGCGCTGATTTTTCTTGCTTATGGGCTTTACCAGCGCGCGCGCGGCATTTGGTGGCGGGCGCTGGCGGTGGTGATCCTGCTGGGGGCACTCGGCAATCCACGCCTGCTGCGCGAAGAACGCGAAACGCGGCCTGATATCGCGATCCTTGCCGTTGATCGCAGCGACAGCACTGGCATTGCGGATCGCGCCGAACGCATCGCCGCCGCGCGCGCTGCCTTGGAAGCCCGCGCCGCACGCCTGCCCGCGCTTGATCTGCGGGTGATTGAAGTTCCGGAAGCCGGCCAGCGCGGCACGGCGCTGTTTTCCGCCTTGGGGGCGGCCTTGGCCGATGTGCCGCGCGCGCGGCTGGCGGGTGTGATCGCGCTGACCGATGGTCAGGTGCATGACGCGCCGGCACTGCTGCCCTTCGACGCGCCGTTTCACGTGCTGCTGCCTGGCCGCGCCGGCGACATTGATCGGCGCCTGCGCCTGGTCTCGGCCCCTGGCTTTGGCATTGTTGGCCAGCAGGTGGAATTGCGCGTGGTGATCGAGGATTTGGGCGCTGCTTCCAGCGGCAATGCTGGGCTGATCATCCGCCGCGATGGTGGCGCGCCGCGGCGTGAGGAAATCCCGATCGGGCGGGAACACACGATCTCGGTCCCCATCGCGCGCGGCGGCCCTTTGGTGATTGAACTTGAAGCGGAACCCCGCGCGGGTGAGGTCAGTGCGCTCAATAACCGCCAGGTGGTCACGGTGAATGGCGTGCGGGACAGGCTGCGCGTGCTGCTGGTTTCCGGTGAACCCCATGCCGGCGAACGCGCCTGGCGTCGCTTGCTGAAGGCTGATCCCAATGTGGATCTGGTGCATTTCACCAT
>JBIIIE010000184.1:0-5926 GCA_044235135.1 Roseomonas sp.
TTTGCCGACGATCGCGATATTCACCTCTCCTTCCGGGGCCTTGATCGCGTTCACAATCCTTTCCCAGCGCGACATATCGGGCTCACCAAAGGCGGAAAGGCCGAAATGGCGCAGCACTTCCACATCAAGCCCTTCGGCGTGATAGGCCAAGGGCACTTCGTAAATCGTGCTGGCATCAAGCGCCGGGATCACGCTTTCAGGGCGCACATTGCAAAATAGCGCGATCTTGCGCCGTTCATTTTCCGGGATCGGCCGATCACAACGGCAGAGCAAAATCTGCGGTTGAATACCAAGGCCCAGCAATTCCTTCACGCTATGCTGCGTTGGCTTGGTCTTCAATTCGCCGGCTGAGGGAATATAGGGCACCAGCGTCAGATGCATGAAAATGCTGCGCTGCGGGCCAAGCTCATTGCCCATCTGCCGAATGGCTTCCAGGAAGGGCAGGCTTTCAATATCGCCCACCGTGCCGCCGATTTCCACCAGCACGAAATCAAAGCCTTCGGTTTCTGCCTGGACGACTTCCTTGATCTTGTCGGTGATGTGGGGGATCACCTGCACCGTCCCGCCCAGGTAATCGCCGCGCCGTTCAGCGGCGATCACATCCGAATAGATGCGCCCCGTGGTCCAATTATCCGCCTTGCGCGCATGGACGCCGGTGAAGCGTTCATAATGGCCAAGGTCAAGATCGGTTTCCGCGCCATCATCGGTGACGAAGACTTCACCGTGCTGATAGGGGCTCATCGTCCCCGGATCGACGTTGAGGTAGGGGTCAAGCTTGCGCAGCCGAACCTTATAACCGCGCGCCTGCAACAGCGCGCCGAGCGAAGCGGAAGCGATACCCTTACCGAGTGAGGAGACCACGCCGCCGGTGATGAATACGAACCGGGTCATGGGCGATCTTGATAGCCCATCGCCCGAGTCGGCGCCAGCCATGGCGGGGTTCGGGCGCTTCCCGTTAGCTGAATTTTGATGATTCTCAGTTCTATTGGGGTTTGAGGAGAGTTTTTCCAAAACACGCCCCAGGACCTTGCCCATGCGGATAGATACCCGGCCTGATGGCTCACAGATCATGATCCCCGAAGCGGGCGATCTGGTGCGCCTGACCCGCGATGAACCCGGCCCCGATGTCACCGCCTTTGCCGGGGAATGGGGCCGCATCATCCGCGTGACGGGGCGCAATACGCTCGATATTCAATTGGCGGGTTTTTCCCGCCCGCGCGGTGTCGCCATGGGCTTGGTCAGCGATTTCCCGGCCATCAATGTGGTGCCCTGCGATGCGCGGGGCCTGCCCACCGATGGCCGCCATTGGGGCAGCTTTGAAGAGCGTCGCGGCGGGGGCGCCAGGGCCGGCGCCGGGCGGCGCTAGCGCGGGGGCTGCTTGGTGCTGCTCAGGCTGGCCTCAGCAGCACATGGCGCTTCTTGCCGATGGAAAGCTTGATCACGCCATCCTGCAAATCTGAAGCATCCAGCACGCGATCCACCGCACCCACCGGCTGGTTATTGGCATAAATGCCGCCATTGGCGATCAGGCGCCGCGCCTCACCCTTGCTTGGCACCAGCTTGTGCTGGACCAGCACCTCGACAATCGGAGTCGGCAGGGCAGACGTCACACTCGGCAGGCTTTCGGCATTCAGCCCTTCCTCAAAGGCCTTGCGCGCTGTCTCGGCAGCGGCTTCCGCCGCGGCGCGGCCATGCAGCAGGGCGCAGGCTTCGGTGGCAAGGGCCTTCTTCGCCTCATTCACCTCAGCGCCTTGCAGCGCGGCGTAGCGGGCGATTTCTGCCATCGGCAGATCCGTGAATAGCCCCATGAAGCGCGCCACATCGGCATCTTCCGTATTGCGCCAGAATTGCCAGTAATCATACGGCGAAACGCGATCGGCATTGAGCCACACGGCACCCTTCGCCGTCTTGCCCATCTTCGCCCCTGATGCGGTGGTGATCAGCGGCGTGGTCAGGCCAAAGGCTTCCGCCTGGTCCATGCGCCGGATCAGGTCTGTTCCCATGACGATATTGCCCCATTGGTCAGACCCGCCCATTTGCAGCACCACACCATGGCGGCGACGCAATTCCAGAAAGTCATAGGCTTGCAGCAGCATGTAGTTGAATTCCAGGAAGGTCAGCGGCTGATCACGTTCCAGCCTTTGCTTCACACTTTCCATCGTCAGCATGCGATTGACACTGAAATGCCGCCCCACATCGCGTAGGAACGGGATGTAAAGCAGCCTGTCCAGCCATTCCGCATTATCCAGCATAATGGCATCGGTCGGGCCATCGCCGAAGGTCAGGAAGGCATCGAAAACCTTGCGAATGCCGGCCTTGTTGGTTTCGATCTGCGCATCCGAAAGCAGGGGCCGCGCCTCATCGCGGAAGGAAGGATCACCCACTTTGGTCGTGCCGCCGCCCATCAGCACCACAGGGCGATTGCCGGTGCGCTGCATCAGGCGCAGCAGCATGATCTGCACCAAAGACCCCACATGCAGGCTGTCCGCAGTCGCGTCAAAGCCGATATAGCCAGCCAAGGGCCCAGCCTTAAGCCGCGCCAGAAAGGCGCCTTCTTCGGTGGTTTGGTGAATATAGCCGCGTTCCCGCGCCACATGCAGGAAATCGCTTCGCGCGCTGTTCATGATGCTGTCCGGTTTCTCGAAATTCCATGCCTGTCGGGGCTTCCGCCGACAGGGAAGCGGGGCTAGCACGTCCCCATCATGCTGAGAACCATCGGCCTTATGAGTGGCACATCGCTGGACGGTGTGGATGCTGCCTATCTGGAAACGGATGGGGAGGCGATTGCGCGCTTCGGCCCGCGCCAGACCCTGCCCTATGACCCCGCCTTGCGCCGCGCGCTGCGGTCCCTGCTGGACCGGGCCGAGAGCCTGACGCCCGATGACCCTGAATTGCTGGACGCCACGCGCCGCCTGACCGAGCGCCATGCCGAAGCGGTGGAAGCCATCGGCCTGCCCGCGGATTTGGTCGGCTTTCACGGCCAGACCATCCTGCACCGCCCCTCTGCCCCGGGGCGCAGCGGCACGCCCTTCACCTGGCAGATCGGCGATGCCGCGCTGCTGGCCCGCCGCACGGGCATGAGTGTGGCCTATGATTTCCGCAGCGCCGATGTCGCTGCCGGCGGTCAGGGCGCGCCTTTGGTGCCGGTATTCCACCGCGCGCTCGCTGCCCCTTTGCCGAAGCCGCTCGCCATTCTGAACCTTGGCGGCGTTGGCAATGTGACCTGGCTGGGGCCAGAGGGTGAGATGCTCGCCTTCGATACTGGTCCGGCCAATGGACCGTTGGATGATTGGGCGCGCCAGCATACCGGCAAGGATTATGACGCCGCGGGCAAACTCGCTTTGGCGGGCCAGGCGGATGGCGCTGTGCTTGGGCGGTTGATGGCGCATCCTTATCTGGTCGCGCCGCCGCCGAAATCGCTCGATCGGCTGGATTTTGATCGCGCGCTACGTGACGCCGGGGCGGGCAGCCTTTCCGCCGCCGATGGAGCGGCGACCCTGGTGGCTTTCTGCGCGGTATGCGTGGCTGCTGCCGCGCGGCATTTCCCTGAACCGCCGCTGCAATGGCTGGTCGCGGGTGGTGGGCGGCGTAATCCGGCGCTCATGAAGGCACTCGGCGGCGCTTTGGAAGAACCGGTGCGCGCGGTTGAGGTCGCCGGCTGGGATGGCGATGCGCTGGAAGCCCAGGCTTTCGGCGTTTTGGCGGCCCGAGTCGCACGCGGCCTGCCGCTGAGCTTCCCCAGCACCACCGGCGCGCCGCGCCCGCTGACTGGCGGGCGGATTATCGGCGCGCTGCTCTAATAGGCTGCTGAAAAGCCATCATTGAGCATCGCGTTTTTGACACACTGGGGTGCCTTCAACCTCGCTTTCGCCATAGCACAACCATCTCCAGAGATTTTTGGCTCTGCCGGCGCAGCCAGGATGGATGCCCGGCCCGAGGCGGGTGTGGCATCAGCACCGACGATCAGGTCATTGCGATTTTCCATCAACGCATGCCCCATGAAAGCCAGCTTGGCTTCCTTGCCGCGCCCCTTGCGGTAAAGCCTCGCATCGGGGTCGGTGGTTGAGGCGTTGGTCTCGTTGCTGCGCTTCTGGCTGTGGAAGTTTTGCTCCCCGTTGCGGCCCGTGCCGGGCGGCGGGCCTTGGCCATCCTTCGGTCGGAAGCTCTTGGTGCTGGCCCAGGCTTCCAGCAGCGTGCCATCAACCGAGAAATGCTCGCTTGAAAGCAGGACCTTCACCTTCGGCTTTGCCAGTAACGCGCGCATGAACTCCAAGGCCACGTCGCCTTGCAACCGGCGGTCGCGGTTTTTGGTGAAGGTCGTGGCGTCCCAGACCGGGTCATCAACACAGAGGCCGACAACCCCGAGAAACACAGCCAGTGCGCTGTTCACCAGGCCGCGGATCACCCGCAGCGGATGGTCAGGGCGCACCCGCTTTTCGAGATCAACATGGCTGAACAGGAAACTGCCAAGGTATCATTGCCGCGCTGCGCTATCTCGACCGAATACAAAAATGTTGAATCATGGATAGAGAAATCAGGCTATGCATTTCAGCAGCCGGCTAGGCTTCGTCGGCCTTCAGCACTTCGCCCGCAAGATAGAGACTACCGGCAATCAATACGCGGCCCGGCTTGGCGTTCGCGGCGATGTTGCCAAGCGCTTCTGCAACCGTCGGTCCTGGTGCGGCGATACCGCCACTCGCGGCGATGATGTCCGCAACACTCATCGCCAAATGCTGGCCGGGTTCGGCCACGGCGTGCAGCGTGGTGGCAAAGGGCAGCAGCGGGCGGAGGAATGCCGCACTCGCCTTGCCCTGCTTCATGCCAATGACGAGGTGCAAGGGCTGATCGCGCCATTGCGTGAAATGCTGCGCCAACGCCACCCCTGCGCCGGCATTATGCCCGCCATCCAGCCAGAGCGAAAAACCTGGCGGCAATAGCGCTGCAAGCCGCCCTTCAAGCCGTTGCAAGCGCGCGGGCCAGGAGGCTTGCGCAACGCCGTGCGCAATCGCCGCATCGCTCAGCCAGGGCAGCTTGGCCGCGCGTAAGGCCTCAATCGCGATGCCGGCATTATCCGCCTGATGCGGCCCGAGCAAGCCGGGGGGCGGTAGCGCCAAAGCGCCTTGTGCATCGCGAAAGCCGAGGCCCTGTGCGGTGGCCTCACAAAACCAATCCTGCCCACGGCGCAGCAAGGGCGCGCCGCGTTCGGCTGCGGTCGCGCTGATCACCGCAAGCGCTTCCGGCGCCTGAGCCCCGGTCACACAGGGGACACCCGCGCGCATGATGCCAGCCTTTTCGGCGGCGATCTTGCTGAGCGTATCGCCCAGAAAATCCATGTGATCCATGGAAATGGAGGTAATGGCGGATGCCGCCGGGCGCGGCACCACATTGGTCGCATCCAGCCGCCCGCCCAGGCCCACTTCCAGCACCAGCAAATCCGCCGGCACGCGGCTGAACAGCACAAAGGCCGCCGCAGTGGTCACTTCAAACACCGTGATCGGCGCGCCGGCATTCACCGCTTCCACTTCTTCCAAAGTCGCGGTCAGCGCTTCATCCGTCACATAATCGCCGGCCAGGCGAATGCGTTCATGAAACCGCACCAGATGGGGCGAAGTATAGACATGCACGCGCTGCCCGGCCGCTTCGCCAATCGCGCGCAGAAAGGCGCAGGTGGAACCCTTGCCATTGGTGCCCGCCACGTGAATGACCGGCGGCAAGCGCCGTTCAGGATGGCCGAGCTTGGCGAGCAAAGCCTCCATCCGCCCGAGGCTCAGGTCAATAAGCTTGGGGTGGAGCGCGTGGAGGCGCTCCACAATCGCTTCAGCGCGGGACAAGGGATTTATTCGGCGGGTGCTGTGGCGGCTTCAGCTTCTTCATCGCTGCGTTCAAGCAAAGGCTGACGCAGCAGCGAAATCACGCGCGCGAGCGT
>JBIIIE010000185.1:0-5882 GCA_044235135.1 Roseomonas sp.
AGCTTGAAGCCGATGACATCGGGGATGAGCATGGCAATCGGCTGGCCGAGCATGGCGGCTTCGGCTTCAATCCCACCAACACCCCAGCCCAGCACGCCAAGCCCGTTCACCATGGTGGTGTGGCTATCCGTGCCATAGCAGGAATCGGGGAAGGCAAAGACATCGCCGGTATCGGTCGCGGTCCAGACCACCTGCGCCAGATATTCCAGATTGACCTGATGGCAGATGCCGGTGCCGGGCGGCACGACGCGGAAATTATTGAAGGCTTCCTGACCCCAGCGGAGGAATTCGTAACGCTCCCCATTGCGCTCAAATTCGATATCCACATTCTGCTTCAGCGCATTGCCGGTGCCGGAAACATCCACCATCACCGAATGGTCAATCACGAGATCAACCGGGACCAGCGGGTTCACCTTGCGCGGGTCACCGCCCAGGCCAAGCAGCGCATCGCGCATGGCGGCAAGGTCCACCACGGCGGGCACGCCGGTGAAATCCTGGAGCAGGATGCGCGCGGGGCGGAAGGGCACTTCCTTGTCGGAACGGCCATCCTTCACCCATTCGGCGATCTTCTTCGCATCATCCACGGTGTAGGAACGGCCATCTTCAAAGCGCAGCACATTCTCAAGCAGCACCTTGAGGCTATAGGGCAGGCGGGAAATGTCGCCGATGCTCTTCGCCGCTTCGGGCAGGCTGAAATAATGATAGGTCTTGCCGTCCACGCTGAGCGTGCGACGGGTCTTCAGGCTGTCTTGCCCGATCATCCGCATGGCTTGTTACCCTTCCTCAAGCGCGCTGGCCTTGCGTGACCGCGCCAATGACCGCTTTAAGCATGGAGATAGTATATGGTCCATTGGCGAGGGGGCGGATTTTGGCGGCGGGGCAACCCATTTTGGACGTGCGGGAGCTTGCCTGCATCCGCGGTGATCGGGCGATCTTCGCCGGGCTGAGTTTCTCGGTCCCGACGGGGGGCGCGCTGCTGCTGACCGGCGCCAATGGCGCGGGCAAGTCCAGCCTGCTTCGCGTGATTGCCGGGCTGCTGCCCGCCGCCGAGGGGGAGGTGCTGCTGGAAGGGACGCCCGCGCGCGCCGACCCCGCCGGCCATGCGCTGAGGCTGCGCTATGTCTCCAGCCAGGATGCGCTGAAGCCTGCGCTGACGGTGGCGGAAAACTTGGCGTTTTACGCCGCGCTTTGGGGGGGCGAAGTAACGCCGGCCCTGGAAGCGCTTGGCCTTGGCGCGCTGGCTTCCCTGCCGGGGCGGGTGCTGTCCACCGGGCAAAGGCGACGCCTGGCCTTGGCGCGGCTTGCCTTGGCGCCCACGCGGCTTTGGCTTTTGGATGAACCGAGCCTTGGGCTGGATGCGGCCTCTGTCGCGCGGCTGGGCGCGCTGATGGCGCGGCACCGCGCGGCGGGCGGCGCCATTCTGGCCGCAACCCATCTGCCCTTGCCGCTGCCCGATGCGGCGGAGCTCAAACTATGAAGGGCGGGGCATTTGGCGCCTTCCTGGCGGTGCTGGGTCGGGAATGGAAGCTCGCTTTGCGCCACCCGGCGGATACGCTGGCGGCGGTGCTGTTTTTTGTGCTGGTGGCGGCGCTTTTCCCCTTTGGCGTGGGGCCGGCGCCGGAAACCCTATCGCGCCTGGCCCCCGGCGCGCTGCTGGCCGCTGCCTTGCTCGCCGCGCTTTTGCCGTTGGACAGGCTATTCGGGGCGGAGGCGGAGGATGGTTCGCTCGATCAATTGTTGCTCTCTGGCCTGCCGCGCAGCGCTTTGGCGGCGGCCAAGGCGCTGGGCCATTGGCTGACCACGGGCGTGCCGCTGATTGCGGCAACCCCCATCGCAGCCGCGATGCTGAACCTTCCCGTCGAAGCCTGGGGCGTGGCGATGGTGGCACTTGCCTTGGCGACTGCGTTGCTGTCGCTGCTGGGCACTTTGGGCGCGGCGCTAACACTCGGCGCGCGGCGGGGCGGCGTTCTGCTGCCCCTGCTGGTGCTGCCGCTGGCGATCCCGGCGGTGATCTTCGGCGCGGCGGCGATTGAAGCCGCCAGCGCCGGGCTTTCCGCCGCCCCCTTTCTGCTGCTGCTCGGCGCGGGGGTATCACTTGCGGCACCGCTGGCACCCCTGGCAGCGGGGGCGGCGCTGGGTGGGGAGTGAACATGCGGGGATGCTTGGCGTGAAACGCCTCAGCCGGGCCCTGGTCGGCGCCCGACCTGCACGGTAATTTCCATCACGCGCCCTTCCCGCATCAGGGAAAGCTTCACATTCTGCCCCGGCGGAATGGCGGAAATGCCGCGCACCAATTCGCGATTATTGCTGACGCGCGCGCCATCCACCGCAGTGATCACATCGCCCTGGCGCAGCCCCGAACGCGCCGCAGGGCTGCCGCGCTCCACGCCCAGCACCTGCGCGCCACCGCGTGGCGGACGACCAGGCGCCGCTTCAACATCGCCCACCGAAACCCCAAGCCAGCCGCGTTCAACCCGCCCGCCGCGCAGCAATTGCTCGATCACCGGGCGTGCCAGATCGGATGGCACAGCAAAGCCGATCCCGGCCGAGGCACCGCTGGGCGAGAAGATCAGCGTCGTGATGCCAATCACCTCACCCGCCATATTGAATAGCGGCCCGCCGGAATTGCCCGGATTGATCGGCGCATCGGTCTGGATGAAATCATCAAAGGGCCCCAAGCGAATATCGCGCCCAATGGCCGAAATGATCCCTGACGTTACCGATCCACCAAGCCCGAAGGGATTGCCCGCCGCCAGCACCCATTGCCCGACGCGCATCTGCCGCGAATGACCAAGCGATACCGCCGATAGCGGCCTTCGCGCTTCGATCTTGAGCAAGGCGATATCGGTCAATTCATCAATGCCGATAATACTCGCCGGATATTCGGACCCATCATGCATACCCACAAGCACATTCGTGGCTTCGCCGATCACATGCGCATTGGTCACGATAATGCCTGAAGGCTCAATGATAAAACCGGACCCAGCACCCTGGATGATCGGCCCCCGGCGGCGGGAGGGTTCGCGTTGGTTGCGTTCTCGCGGCTGGCTGCGCCATTCGGGCGGCACGCCATCGCGCGTCGTGACCTGAATGCTCACCACCGCCGGGATCACGCTTTGCGCGAGATCGGCAAAATCCGGCAGGCCGCGCTGCGCAATGGCGGGCCCGCAGGCACCAAGGGCAGCAGGCAGGAAAAGCGCGGCGCGACGCGAAAGCTTGGGTTCAGGCATGGTCATATCCCCGCATAAATGCGCCGCTTCGGCCTGCGCTTCAACCTTGCGGCGCGGCGGGGTTTTCCGGCCAGGCATGTTTCGGATAGCGCCCGCGCATTTCCTTGCGCACTTCCGCCCAGCTTCCCGCCCAAAAGGCGGCGAGATCTCCGGTGATGGCAATGGGTCGCCCGGCGGGTGAGAGCAACGCCACCTGCAAAGGCACACGCCCGGCAGCGAGCATGGGCAGCGCCGCCAAGCCAAACAGATGCTGCGCGCGGGCTTCAAGCGTTGGCACGTCACGCGCGTAATCAATCGCCGCACTCCGCCCCGCCGGCAGCGCCAGCCTGGCGGGCAAAGCCTGATCCAGTGCGCGGCGCGCTTCCCAGGACAAAAGGCCCAGCAGCATCTGCGCCAGATCAAGCCCCGCCAATTCCTGCAAGCGCGTGAGGCCCGAGAGATGCGGCGCCAGCCATTCCTGCACGCTTGTTATCAAAACCTCGTCAGCCAGATCAGGCCAGGCTTCGCCTTCCACGCGGCGCATCCAGCCAATGCGTGCGCGGGTCTGCTGCGCCGCTTCATTCCAGGGCAGATCGCGCAAGCCGCGCGCTGCCACGGCTTCAGCAAGGGCAGCCGCCATCGCCGCCGGGTCCGCTTGCGGCAGCGGCGATTCTTCCAGGACCAGCGGACCAAAGCGGAGCCGCCGCCGCGCCAGCACCGCGCCGGTCCGCGCATCAAACGCCGCCCCTTCTTCGCGATGCAGCCTTTCGGGGAAGCGGGCTTCCAGCACGGCGCGTTCAATGGGCGCTGCCATGCGGATGCGCGCCTCGGTCCCCGCGATTTCAAGGTCAGCCACGGCGAGCAAAGGCGCCTTGGCCAAGGGATCAACGCCCGTGATGCGCGCCCCTTGGCCCGAGGCCAAACGAAAGGCGCCATCCATGGCACCGCGCTTGGCTGCGATGCGGTCCGGGAAGCCTGCCGCCAGCAAGGCGCCGGCATCGCCTTCCGCCGCCACGCCATTGCCAATGCCAAGCCGGCGCCGATGCAGGCCAGCGGCGCGGCGAATGCGCTGCACCGCGCCGCGATCCGCCGCCGCGTGATCAGCCCCCGCCAGCAGATCAAGGCGCAAGCCGATATCCGCCGGCGCTTCCCGCCCGCGCAAGGGATCGCGTTCTTCCAAAAGCGCGGCGAGTTCGGCGGCGAGAGCTTTCTCCGCATTGCCCTCCGCCGCCAGCATCATGCGGGCAAGCCTGGGGTGTGTGCCCATCCGCGCCATGCGCCGTCCGGTTTCCGTGATGCGGCCAGCCTCATCCAGCGCATCCAGATCGCGCAGCAAGCCCCGCGCGGCGGCCATTGTCCCGGCTGGCGGCGCATCCAGAAAGGCAAGCGCCCCGGGTTCCGCCCCCCAGGCCGCGCAATCCAAAGCCAAGCCCGAGAGTTCCGCTTCCAAAATCTCGGGCCGATCCGCTTGCGGCAGGCCGCGATGCAAGGCTTCCGTCCAAAGCCGTATCGCCACGCCCGGCGCGGTGCGCCCCGCGCGGCCTGCGCGTTGTTCGGCGGCGGCCTTGCCGATGCGCAGCGTCACCAGGCGCGAAAGCCCGCTTGCGGCATCCAAACGCGGCGCCCGGCGATAGCCGCCATCCACCACAATCCGCACGCCAGGCACCGTCAGCGATGTCTCGGCAATCGAGGTCGCGAGCACCACCTTGCGCTGCCCATCCGGCGCGGGGTTCAGCGCGCGGTCCTGCTCGGCGGGCGGCAATTCGCCATGCAAGGGCAGCACCAGCGCATCAAGCCCGCCCAAGCGTTCCGCGGTGCGGCGAATCTCGCCCCAGCCCGGCAGAAAGGCCAGCACATCGCCGGGGTGGGAGGCCAGCGCCTCCCGAATCGCACTCGCCATGGCTTCGGGCAAATCGCGCGGGTCGCGCAAATCCCGCGCGCGGTGGCGGATTTCTACCGGATAGGCACGGCCCAGGCTTTCAATCACTGGCGCGGGGCGCCCCGCTTCCGCCATCAGCCCGGCAAAGCTTGCGCCATCCAAAGTGGCGGACATGGCAAGCAGGCGGAGTTCGGGGCGGAGAGCGCGTTGCAGATCAAGGGCGAGCGCCAGCGCCAGATCGGTATCAAGGTTCCGTTCATGCGCTTCATCGAAAAAAATCGCGGCAACACCTTCCAGGCCGGGATCAGTTTGCAGGCGTCGCACCAGCAGGCCTTCGGTCACCACCTCAACCCGTGTGCGGTCGGAAAATTGGCGGTCCAAGCGCGTGGCAAGGCCGATAGTGCCGCCGGGCTGGTCTTCACCGATCAGAGACGCCATGCGGCGCGCGGCGGCGCGTGCGGCAACGCGGCGCGGTTCCAAAACCAGGATGCGCCCATGGGCCGCCCAGGCTTCTTCCATCAATGCCAAAGGCACAATCGTGGTCTTGCCCGCGCCCGGTGGCGCGATCAATACAGCGTTGGACGCGGCGCCAAGGGCAGCGCGCAGCGCCGGCAGCGCCTCGGAAACGGGTAATTCAGGCAGCATGGGTGGGGAGGATGATCCGGAACCACCCCCATGTGACGCGCCGGCGGCGCGCAATCAAGCGGCTTCAGTCAGCGCGGCCCCGGACCTGGGCGCGGCGGCATGGGGCCCGGGCTATGCGGAAAATTGGGTGGGTTCACATAAACCCCACC
>JBIIIE010000186.1:0-5839 GCA_044235135.1 Roseomonas sp.
TGCGACTGCCTGATAATGCTCGGCCGGGATTTCGGTATCCAATTCCAGCTTGAAGAGCGCCCGCGCCAAGGGCGGGTTGGACACCAGGGGCACATTGGCTTCCTCGGCCAGCGCACGGATGCGCGCCGCCACCGCTTCAGTGCCCTTGGCCACCACCTTGGGCGCTGCCTGGGAATTTTCATCATAGGCAAGGGCAACAGCGTAGTGAGTCGGGTTGGTGATCACCACGGCCGCCTTGGGGACTGCCGCCATCATGCGCCGCCGCGCGCGGGCCATACGAAGGCTGCGGATGCGCCCCTTGATGATCGGATCGCCTTCGCTTTCCTTCACTTCCTCACGCACCTCCTGTCGGGTCATGCGGAGCTTATGCAAATGGCGAAACCGCACCACCTGATAATCCAACACGGCGATAGCCGCGAAGGCGACCATGGCGGCGATAAAAAGGCTCATCGTGGCACGCATCATCAGATGCAGCAGGTCGCCAGGCCCCAAGGACAATACCGCCCGCAAATCATTGGGATCACCGATCGCCCACCAAAGTGCTCCGCCCACCACGCCAAGCTTGATCAGCGTGCGCAGGAATTCGATGCCGCCTTCCGGGCCAAGCAGCCGCTTGATGCCTGAAACCGGGCTGATGCGAGAGAATTGCGGCTTCAAACTCTTGGCGGAAACCAGCCCACGGCTTTGCAGCATGGTGCCGGCAATCGCGCCAAGCAAGGCCAAACCCATGACAGGCAGCACGGCAATAAGCGCCATGCGCATCATTTCTGTCGCCACCAGCCCGATCTGCAATTGATGGCTATTTTCCATCACACCGCGCATGCCGCGCATCAATTCATAGATCAGCGGCGGTAGGCCCAGGGTCATGCCGATCAAGGCAAAGCCAAGGGCAACAAAACCGACCACTTCGCGTGAGAGGGCGATCTGCCCTTCCTCCCGCGCTTTTTCAATGCGCCTTGGCGTGGCTTCTTCTGTCTTGTCCTGGCCGCCATCCTCATTGCCGCTGCTGCCCGACATGGTTCAACGCACCCCCGGCAGGGCGAGGAAAGTCTCCCGCGCGACACTGGCATAAAGTCCGAGCATGGCTGGCAATAACAGGGCGAGCAGCAAAAGGCCAAGCACGATCTGCCCGGGCACGACCAGGAAGTAGATCTGCACCTGCGGCGCAATCCGCGCGAGCAAACCAAAGGCAACATTCAGCACAACGGATAGCAGCAGGAAGGGCGCCATGAGTTGTACCGCCAGCAAGAAGCTTTGCCCAACCGCCGCCGCCATGGCTTCTGCGCCGAAGCCGGCCAGAAACCCCTCACCTACCGGCAGCACGGCATAGCTTTCGGCAAGTGCGCGCAGTGGCAGGGCGTAAAGCCCGGTGCTGAGCAGCAGCACAACGGAGAGCAGTGCAAAAAACCGGCCCGTAATGGCGTTCTGCCCGCCTACCGCGGGGTCCGGCACAAGCAATTGCGAAAGCGCAAGCAACAGCGCGAAAAGCTGCCCCGCCATGGTCATGGCCAGCGTCACCAACCGCGCCAGCGCGCCATACCAAACGCCGATCACGATTTCAGTAAGGATCAGGCGCAGCATTTCGCCCACCGCATCCGGGGCAGCCGGCAAGGCGGGGGACAGAACCGGATAAAGCACCGCCACCAGCGCCAAGCCCAAGCCCAAGCGATAATTGCTGGGGACTTCCTGCTCGCCCAAGCCCGGCATGATCATGACCACCGCACCGATGCGCGCCAGCAGCAATATGGCGCGAAACACCATGTCAGGCAGCGCGGCGAGCCATTCCGCCTCGGTCATGGCCCGTGGTCCGATCGCTGCTGTCGGTTTCCGATAGCAGCGTGAATCGGCCCACCAAACATACGGTCCGATCGCTGCTGTCGGTTTCCGATAGCAGCGTGAATCGGCCCACCAAACATACGGTCCGATCGCTGCTGTCGGTTTACGACAGCAGCGTGAATCGGCCCACCAAACATACGGTCCGATCGCTGCTGTCGGTTTACGACAGCAGCGTGAATCGGCCCACCAAATATTTGTCTGGTGGTGCGCGGGGGCATCGTTTGGTCGGTGAAGGTAAGCATGAACCGCACCACTAAGGCCTCGACCCCACTTGAATGATCATCTCGAACAGGGTTTGCGCATAGCCGCGCAGCACACCAGTGAAGAAGGGCGTCAGCAGGATCAGCGCAACGGCAAGCGCCGCCATTTTCGGCAGGAAGGAAAGGCTTGCCTCATTCACCTGTGTCAGTGCCTGAAACACGGCAACCACAAGCCCCACCACCAGCAACAATACCAGCAACGGCCCACCGATTTGCAGACTGACCCAGAGCGCTTCCCGGCTTGCCTCAGCGATGCCGCCCATCGCCCTGCCTTTCCATGCACATGAAAGACGCCGACCGGGCGTCAGATCGGCATGCGCATCACTTCCTGATAGGCTGCCACAACGCGATCACGCACCGCGACCGCGGTTTGCAAGGTGAGTTCCGCACGGCCCACGGCCACCACCAGATCGGTGACACTTCCCTCACCCGTCAGGCCACGCGCTGAAGCGGTTTCGGCCTCTCGGCTGGTTGAGACGGCATTCTGCACCGCGCGCGACAGGGCCTCACCAAAGCTCGCGGTCTCTCCCCCCCCTGCGGCGGCAGGGGAAGCGGCGGGCGCCGCCATATTGGCACGATAGGCAGCGGCAGCACCGCCGGGCGTCAGGGGCAGGGGCATTAGCGCAACGCCTCAATGGTGCGGGTCAACATGCCGCGGGAGACTTCAAGAACCGAGAGATTGGCGCTGTAGCTGCGCTGGGCTTCGCGCATATCCATCACTTCAATGGTCGAATTCACATTCGGCGTCTTCACATAACCCTGGGCATTCGCGGCGGGGTGGGTTGGGTCATGCCGTGTCGGGAATTCGCCCTTGGCGGTGCCAACCCGGGCAACCCGAATGGTATTGGCGCCCATGGCCCGATCAAAGCGATTGGCGAAGGTCACGGTCTTGCGGCGAAAGGGATCACCCCCCGCCACTTCCGATGTCGTGTCGCGATTGGCCAGGTTTTCCGCCACCACCCGCAGCCGAGAGGTCTGCACATCCATCCCAGCCGCTGCGATACGAATTGCGCGATCAAGTTCCATGGCTCAGCGCCTTTCTTAAGCCTGGTTCCGCCCAAGGGCGGTCATGAACATGGCGATATAGCGCCGACGCACCGAAAGCGCGGTGGCATGGGCCGAATCGGTATCCGCAACACGGAGCGCTTCGCGTTCCAGGGACACGGCATTGCCGCTTGGGTCGCGATTGGCCGAGATACGTTCCTTCAGGGTCCGGCCATCCTGATGCCGCGTGCCTTGCAAATGATTGGCATTGGTCGCCACCATTGGCCGTTCCTTGAGCTTGCCAGACAGCACCTTGGCAAAGGGCTGCATATCGGAAGGCCGGTAATTCGGCGTATCCGCATTGGCGATATTCTGCGCCAGCACGCGCTGACGCGCTTCCGCCCAGCGCAGCCGCTGTTCGGCAAGGGCAATCGGTCCGGTCTTGGTCGGGTCCATAGTCTCATCCTTGCACGTTACGGGCCAAAATGCGTTAAAACGCGACGCGTTACAACAATTTCTAATGGTTTTTTTGCCAGAAACCTGTTGGATGACCCTGTGAACACGTATCCCGAGGATATTCCAGGCGCCGCAGCCAGCCAGCATGGCTTGGCGGTATTGGCTGCCATCAAGGCGATGGGGGACAGCCTGACCCAGGCAGAGGCAAGTCTTGCCGAGGGTTATGCGCTCGATCTTGCCGGGTTGGATGGCGAAATCGCCCGGCTTTGCGCCGCGGCGCAGGAAGCGCCACCCGCCATGGCGCCCACGCTGCGCCGCGGGCTTGAAGCCTTGCTCGGCCAGGTGGAAAGGCTGCAAGCGGCCCTTCCCAGGCCAGAAAGCCAGGGGAGGCGACCATGACCCTCAGTCTTGCCAATTGGCTCACCGCCGGCATCGCGCTGCTTTTCGTCCTCGGGCTGATCCTGCTGCTGGCGCGCCTGCTGCGCGCCACGGGCCTGGCGCCGCAAACCAGCGGCCAGCGGCTGAAATTACAGGAAGTGCTGGCGCTGGATGCGCGCCGGCGCGTGGTCATTCTGCGCTGCGATGGGCGCGACGTGCTTTTAGTGACCGGTGGGCCGCAGGATCTCTGCCTCGGCTGGCTGCCGCCCAGGAATGAGGAACTGCCCAAATCATGATGCGCAAAACCGGTTTTTGGGTTCTTGCTGCCCTCGCGGTGCTGGCGCTGCCCGCCGGTGTCGCGCTGGCGCAGAGCGTTTCGATTGATCTGGGCCAGGCCGGCCAGCCCGGTGCGACAGCGCGGCTGGTGCAATTGACCGCGCTGATCGGGTTGCTGTCACTCGCCCCTTCCTTGCTGGTGATGGCGACCGCCTTTGCGCGCATTGTGATTGTGCTGTCCCTGCTGCGGACCGCGATTGGCGCGCCGGGCATTCCACCCAATCCGGTGCTGATTGGGCTTGCATTGTTTCTCACATTCTTCGTGATGCAGCCGGTGTTTGAGGCGTCCTGGACCCAGGGCATTGTGCCGATGACCGAAGGGCGGATTTCCGAATTGGACGGGATGGCGGCAGCGGCGCAGCCCTTTCGCATGTTCATGGTGGCGAATATCCGCGAAGATGATCTGATCCTGTTCATGGATCTGGGCGGCATTCAGGCTGTGACGGACCCCGCGCAAACGCCCTGGCGCGCGCTGATCCCGGCCTTCATTGTGGGCGAATTGAAGCGCGCCTTTGAAATCGGCTTCCTGCTTTTTCTGCCCTTCCTGGTCATTGATATGGTGATCGCGAGTTTGCTGATGTCGCTCGGCATGATGATGCTGCCGCCATCCGTGGTGGCGCTGCCCTTCAAGCTGATTTTTTTCGTGCTGGTGGATGGCTGGCGCCTGGTCTCGGGCAGCCTGGTGCAGGGCTTCAACCTGAATTGAAGCATTTTTATTTGGTGATGCGGATCGTACCGATCCGCCCTTGGTGCGCGCATCCGCGCGCTTGACTTCGCCGCATAAGCGGCGTCGCCCATTCGGGCTCTCGCCCGCCTTTGGCGGGCGCAAGCGAGCGATATTCCAGATTAGTGAAGCGCTGTTTCAGCCGCCCGGCAGGTTTTCCGCGATATAGGGCGGCAGGTTGAAGGCGCCGGTGTGAATCTCCGGCGTCCAATAGCGCGTGGCGCCAAGAATGCCTGAAGCCTCCGCGCGGCGGCGGATTTCATCAGTGGCAACCGCGCGGCAGGATGCGTCCTTCGCCGCCCAACCCAGCGTCATGAAGCCACCCACATAAGTCGGCACCGCCGCCACATAGGCCCAATTATCGGGGAAGGATTTGGCACGGCGGCGCGATGTTTCGTGCAATTCATCAGCCTGCATGAAGGGCACGCCGCATTGATTGACGATCAAGCCACGTGGCGAGAGGATGCGCGCCGCATTGGCGTAGAATTCATCGGTGAACAGCACCTCACCCACGCCGATCGGGTCCGTGCTGTCCACGATAATCACATCAAAGCTTTCGGCGGGTGCCACGCGCACATAATCAATGCCATCGCCAATGATCACCTCGGCACGCGGATCATTCCAGGCATTGCCGCCAATCGAGGGCAGGAATTCCTTGGAAAGCCGCACAACCTCGCCATCAATTTCCACCATCACGGCCTTTTCCACACCGCGATGCTGCAACACGCGCTTGAGCACGCCGCCATCGCCGGCGCCGATGATCAGCACGCGCTTGGCTGCGCCATGGGCCAGGATGGGCACATGGGTGATCATTTCCTGATAGACGAATTCATCGCCTTCGGTGATCTGCACCACGCCATCAAGC
>JBIIIE010000187.1:0-5836 GCA_044235135.1 Roseomonas sp.
TACATCGGGGAATTCCGGATTGCGCGCTGCGGTCAGAAAGGCAATCGGGTGCAGATCATATTGGCGGATCAACAAGGTCTGGTCGGTGAAAAGCTGCAATTGGCCTTGTTGGAAAGCGAGCATCACCTCACCCGATCCACGAAAGGGCACGTGGTTCATTTGGATATTCGCGGCACGCATCAGCGCCACCATGGAAATATGCGGAATGCTGCCCGCCCCGGTGGAGGCGAAGGGCATGCCGCCATTTTCCGCCTTCGCCCGCGCAATCACATCCGCCACGCGCCGGAGGCCGGAATTTTTCGGCGTCATCATGATGACCGGGCTATCGGCCACCTGGCAAATCGCCGCGAGGTTCTCGAGCTTATAGGTCAAGTTGCTGCGAAAATGCGGCTGGATGGCGATGGGGCCGATGGGGGAAAGCAGGATGGTCTGCCCATCGGGGCGTGCACGCGCCACTTCCGCCGTGCCGATGGTGCCACCAGCACCGGTGACATTGCGAATCACCACAGGCTGGCCGAGAGCGGCGGCCATGTCATTCTGCATCAGCCGCGCAACAATGTCCGAAGGTCCTCCTGCGGAAAAATTCACCACGAGCGAGATTTGCGCATGGGCGGGCAGCGCCCAGGCACCAAGGATCACGGCAAGCGCGATAAGAGATTTTTTCATGTGTTTCCTCCCGCCCGCTTGTTCCTGCGGGCTCTACCGGGCAGGCTAGACCGGAAGAGCAAGGGAAAGGAAGCAGAGCCCATGACCGCAAGCTATGATCTGAAAGGCAAGACCGCCTTGGTGACGGGGGGTGCTTCCGGCATCGGCCTTGCCACAGTGGAAATGCTCGCGGCCCATGGCTGCAAGGTGGCGATCAACCATTTGGCCGGGGATGAGCGTGGTGCCGCTGAAGTGGCAAGGCTGCGCGCGCTGGGGCGTGATGTGATTGCGGCACCCGGCAATGTGGCCGATGCGGCGGATTGCAAACGTATGGTTGAACAGGCGGTCGCTGACCTCGGCCGTTTGGATTATCTGGTGAATAATGCCGGCACGCCGGGCACCAAAACCACGATTGCGCCCCATGAATTTGACCGGCTGACGGAAGAATTATGGGATACGGTGCTGCAGGTTAATCTGCTGGGCGTGTTTCGCTGCACCAAGGCCGCCGCGCCGGCGCTGCGCGCCGCCGGTGGCGCGGTGGTGAGTGTGGCGTCCATTGCGGGCCTCAACCACGCCGGTTCTTCCATGGCCTATGGCGCGACCAAGGCGGGGGTGGTGAGCCTGACCAAGAATTTGGCGCGCGGCTTGGCGCCGGAGGTGCGCGTGAATGCGGTGGCGCCAGGTGCGGTTGATTCCACCTGGATGATTGAATGGACCGAAGAACAGCGCCGCGGCAGCATCGAAAACGCCCTGCTGAAGCGGCGTTGCACCACGGCTGATTTGGCCGAGGTAATGGTGTTTTTGCTGGCGGGTGCCGCCATGGTGACGGGCCAGACCATTGTGGTGGATGGAGGGCTGACCCTTTAGGGGCTAATGCTTGCGACCGCCTTGCCGACGCGCATGTGGCGGGCGGTTAAAGGCCGCCAGCATCGCCAAATGGCTGCCCTGGTCGGCATCGCGCAAGGGAAGGCGAAGCAATTTGCCGCGCGCATCGCGCATATGGAGTTCGGCGCCGTTGCTGGTTTCCAGCAGCGCAACACAGGTGAAAGCGGCTTCGGGTGTTTCAACGCGACGGTTGGTTTGCATGGATTTTTCGCTCCTCAGAGTCACGTTTGTTGTGACGCGCTTAAGAAAAGCCCATTCCTGGTTGTTGAACAGTTAACAGGAATGGTTTCAGGGCAATTTTCTTGCTAAGAATTTTTTGTTATTAAGCAAAAGTAAAATTTCTCAACCAGGGGTTCCCGTCATGGTGCAGATCAATGCCGAGCGTTTCCTTGCCGATCTTCATGAATTGCGCAAAATCGGCGCCTATAAGACCGGCGTTCATCGCCCGACCTTTTCGCCGCAGGATATGGAAAGCCGCCATTGGTTGATGGAAAAGCTGCGCGAATGCGGGCTGGAAGCAAGCATTGATGGCATCGGCAATGTTTATGGCCGCCACAAGGGGCCAGGGCCACATTTGCTGGTGGGCAGCCACATAGAAAGCCAGAATTACGCGGGCTGGCTGGATGGCGCGCTTGGGGTGATGGCGGGTGTTGCCTTGGCACGCGCCGGCCTGCCCGTGGATGTCGCCGCTTTCGCTGATGAGGAAGGGCATTTCGAAGGCGGCTTTCTGGGCAGCCGTTCCATTATTGGTGATTTGACGGAAGCGGAAATTGACCGCAGCCGCAGCCGCAATGACGGCACGCCCTTGCGTGATGCCTTGGCGGCGGCGGGGCTGGCCGGCAAGCCCCGCATGCAATTGGAACCCGGGCGGCATAAGGGTTTCTATGAAATGCATATCGAACAAGGCACGCAGTTGGAAAATGCCGGGCTGCGCGTGGGTGTAGTGACCGGTATTGTTGCTATTTGGCAATGGCGTATTCAGTTCCAGGGCCAGCAGGACCATGCCGGCGGCACCACCATGGCCGAACGCAAGGATGCCGGGCTTTCTGCGGTGCGGTTGTTGGCCGCGATTGATCAGGAGTTTCCGCGCATTTGTGGCCCGCGCAGCACCTGGACCACCGGGCGCATCAGCCTTGATCCCGGCGCGCCTTCCATCATCCCCGGCAGCGCGGATGTGCTGTTTCAGTTCCGCGATGTTTCTGTGCCCGTGCTGGAACGTATGGAAGCCGGGCTGCGCGCCCTGGTGCAGGAAAGCAATCGGCGCGAGAAATGTCCTGCAACGCTCACGCAAATGAGCCGTGCGACGCCCGCCATTTGCGACCCCGCGATGATGGCGGCACTTGAACACGCCGCTGGAGTTCATGCGCCGGGGCTGTGGCAGCAAATGCCATCAGGGGCTGGGCATGATGCGCAATATATTGCGCGGCTGATGCCCGCTTCCATGATCTTCGTCCCATCCATTGGCGGCATCAGCCATCATTGGGCGGAAGACACGAAGGATGAGGATTTGGCGCTGGGCTGCCAGGTGCTTGCCAGCGCCGCAGAGAAATTCCTGGCTGGATAGGAAGTTTCTATTCCAGCTTGATGTTTGCTTCCCGGATCACGCGGCCGAATTTCTCTGTCTCGCTGCGTAGAAAAGCTTCGGCCTGGGCAGCCGAATTGGGCTGCACCACCATGGCAAGCTGCGTGTAGCGCGCGACCACTTCCGGGTCCTGCGCCACCTCATTCAAGGCTGAATTCAGCTTTTCAATGATGGCAGCGGGCGTGCGGGCCGGGGCCAGGATGCAGTTCCATTCATACGCCTCATAGCCCGGAAGGGTATCGCCAATCGCGGGCAGATCAGGGAAGGCGGCGATGCGCCCGCGCCCGGTATGCGCCACGGCGCGAATGCGCTCACCACGCACGAAAGGCAGGGCAACATTCGAATTGCCGAAGAAATATCCGACCTGTCCGGCCACCACATCCGTCATGGCCGGCCCGCCACCACGATACGGCACATGGTTCGCGGTAATGCCCGCAGCGCGCGTGAATAATTCCAGCGCCAAATGCTGCGCTGAACCATTGCCGGAAGACGCCCAATCAAGCCCGCCAGGGCGTGCCTTGGCGAGTGTGATGACCTCGGCCAGGGATTTCGGCGCCTGGGAAGGATGCATCACCAAAAGCATCGGCACCTGCATGGGCAGGAAGACTGCCTTCAAATCATTCAACGCATCAAAGGAAACGCGCAGCAGAAAAGGATTGATCGCCAGCGGCGTTGCATCATGCAGCAGCGTATAGCCATCGGGCGCGGCACGCGCGACCTCAGCGGCGCCGATACTGCCCGAAGCACCGGGGCGGTTTTCAATCACGAAAGGCTGGCCGAGCTTTTGTGCAAGCTTCGGGAAGATCATGCGCGCGGTGGTATCGGCACCACCACCAGGCGGCCAGGGCACCACCACGCGCACGGGGCGATTGGGCCAATCGCTGGCCTGCGCCATGGCCTTCGCACCAAGGAATGGTGTTGCCAATAGCGCCGAAAGCGTCGCACGGCGGGTAGGATTGGAAGGTTTCATGATTAGCCTTTTCATGCCGCGCGGCGGATCAGGTCTGATGCGCGTTCGGCCAGCATCAGCACCGCAGGGTGAATGTTTGAAGATGGAACCAATGGAAAGACCGAGGCATCCACCACCCGCAAACCCTGAACGCCACGCACGCGCAATTCCTCATCCACCACGGAACGCTGATCCGCCCCCATACGGTTGGTGCCGCAGGGGTGATACACCGTGGTGCCATTGCCACGGATATAATCCAGCATCTCATCCTCGGAACCTGTGCTGGGGCCGGGATATTGTTCGCTTTCGATCAGACCAGCGAAGGGTTCGGTCGCGGCGATGCGGCGGCCAAGCTTGGCGGATTCCAGCATGATGCGAATATCGGAAGGCGCGGTCAGGTAATTCGCGCGGATCACCGGCTTATCCGCAACATTGGGCGAACGCAGCGTCAAATCACCGCGGCTATCGGGCCGGCAGACGCAGAAATTGAAAGTGAAGCCCGGATGTTTCGCGAGTGAATTCGCCGACGTGCCCTGATTGCCGCCCAGGCTGAAATTGACGAATTGGAACTGCACTTCGGGTTCTTCCGACCCCGGCAGAACGCGCGCAAAAAGGCTCGCCTCCGAAGCGCCGACAGCCATCTGGCCCTTGCGCCTCAGCGCCCAATCCAGCCCAAGCCCGGCGGCGCGGATGGGGTTTGCCATGATTTCATTCAACGTGCCGCAAGGCTTGGTGCGATAGGCAAAGCGCACCATGAAATGATCCTGCAAATTTTTGCCCACTTCCGGCGCATTCACCTGCACCTGAATGCCCATTTCCTTGAGTGCATTCGCCTCACCAATGCCTGACAGCATCAGCATTTTCGGGCTTTCGATGGCACCGGATGACAGGATCACTTCCCGCCGCGCGCGATAGGTTTCCTCACCGGCAGGGCCGCGCACCACCACGCCAACCGCGCGACCATTTTCGATCAGGATGCGCTGGCCGAGCCGTTCGGTTTCCACACGCAGATTGGGCCGCTTCAGGGCAGGGCGCAGATAGGCGACCGCCGGGCTCCAGCGCCGGCCGCGATGCACATTCAATTGATTGGGCGCGACCCCTTCATACCAATCGCCATTATTGTCGCGATTGCGCGTGAAGCCGAGTTTCACACAGGCTTCAACAAAGGCGCGGCAACCTGGTGAGGGTTCAGGCACCTCGGCAATGCGCATCGGGCCATCCTTGCCGCGAAATTCACTGTTTTCACCAGCAAAATTCTCAAGTCTCTTGAAATAGGGCAGGCAGTCTTCATAGGACCAGCCGCGCGCGCCGGATTGCGACCAGCGATCATAATCGCGCGGACTGCCGCGCAAAAACACCAAGCCATTGACGCTGCCGGAACCGCCGATCACGCGCCCGCGCGGCCAATAGACACTACGCCCGCCAAGTTCACCTTCTGCTTCGGTCTGGTAATTCCAATCGAATTTCTTCGTTACATAAAGCCGCGCAAAGCCCATGGGGATATGGATCCAGGGGTTGCGATCCCAGGGGCCTGCTTCCAGCAGCGTGACACTTGTGCCGGGGTCCTCCGAAAGCCGGGTGGCCAGCACGCAGCCGGCAGAGCCCCCACCCAGAATGACGTAATCCGATTCGTGCTGTGCCATGGCGGCTCCCCCCTGTTTCTGATGACAGCATGCCATTACCCCTCGGCAAACCGCAATCTTGGTCTATAAGGGGGGTATGGAATTGTCCTCGATTTTTGGCTTTCTGGGCTTTTTAGGCGCCAGCATCACGGC
>JBIIIE010000188.1:0-5833 GCA_044235135.1 Roseomonas sp.
ATCGATGGTCTTGATGCCGGTTTGCGTGATGCGTTCGATCGGTGTTGCCTTGCTGTCCACCAAAGTCACATTGGGCTGGTTATAGACCTCGAAATAGAAGGTCTCCAACGGCACGCGTCTGGTACCGAAGCCGTGATTTTTCGGGATCAGCATCTCCGCGACCTTCGGATCCTTCACGCGCTGGCGGATCTTGTTGGCGACAAAGCGCGAGACTTCCTCATTCGCGGCGCGATTGGTCAGCAAATCCTTGAAATTGCCGACCCAAATCCCGAAGCCCTTTTCGGAATAGAGCTTTTCCAGAAAGGCTTCGCGTTCTTCCGCTGAAACATCAAACGTATTGCGCGGATCGGGCGTATGCAGGAAGCAGGAAAAGGTTTCCTCACAGCGCTTGAAAATCTGATCATAGCGCGTGCGGATTTCCGCCATTTCCTCGGCGCTGATCTTGCCATTATGCAAGGGGGCGCACCAATTGGGCGTGCGCTGGAACACCACCAATTCCTTCGCGGTCTTGGCGACTTCCTGAATGGTCTGCACGCCGGATGCGCCCGTGCCAATCACGGCGACGCGCTTGCCGGTGAAATCCACCTTTTCCTTGGGCCAAAGCCCGGTGTGGAAGGATTGGCCCTTGAAATCGGGAATGCCCGGAAATTGCGGCATGGTGGGCGCGGAAAGCGCGCCAATCGCCGTGATCAGGAAGCGGCTTTTATGTGTGCTGCCATCTTGCAAGGTCACGGTCCAACTGCGCGCAGCTTCATCCCAACGCGCCGCCTTCACGCGCGCCTGGAATTGGATATCGCGGCGCAGATCATATTTATCGGCGACCAGATTGAGATAGCGTTCGGTTTCCGGCTGAGGCGCGAAATGTTCGGTCCAATGCCATTCCTTGAGCAAATCCTTGTCGAAGGAATAGCCATAGGAATAGCTTTCTGAATCGAATCGGCAGCCGGGATAGCGGTTCCAATACCAGGTGCCGCCAACGCCTGTGCCGGCTTCAAACACGCGCGCCTTCATGCCCAATTGGCGCAGCTTGATCAGCTGATAAAGCCCGGACATGCCCGCACCGATGACGATGGCGTCGAAATCGAGCCCCCGGTCGTTGCCCTTCGCCCTGGTCGCTTCCATGACTGCGCTCATGTCAAAATTTCCCACCCTTCTTCCGGATCAGACTGACCCCTGCACCACCATATTTACGCAAATACGCAAAAAGCCAAACAGGGGTGAGCCTGCCCCAAGGGTCAGGTCGTGATTTGATCAGGATCAGATTTCGCGCGATGCGGGGCTTGAACCGCGCAAAATACCCTGAAACTCACGCCGCCATCCGCGCCCGTGCATCCGCGCGCAGCATATCCGCGCCCTTTTCTGCAATCATTATGGTGGGCGCATTGGTATTGGTGGAGGTCACGGCCGGCATGACGGAAGCATCAATCACGCGCAGCCCTTCAAGCCCATGCACGCGAAGCCTTTCATCCACCACCGACATCACATCCGGCCCCATGCGGCAGGAACAGGAAGCGTGAAATACCGTGCCGCCCACCTGCCTTGCGTAATGCAGCCATTCCTCATCACTTTGTACTTCCGGCCCTGGCATGGATTCCGCGACCAGATAGCGCTGCAAGGCCGGCTTGTGGAACCATTCCCGCATGGCGCGCAGCCCCGCCACAATGCTGCGCTGGTCGCGATCCTCGGCCAAATAATTCGGGTTGATGATCGGTTGTTCGCGCGGATCGGCGCTGCGTGCGGCGATAAACCCGCGGCTTTCCGGGCGCATCTGCCACACACCTGCGGTCATGCCGGGCTTGCTATCCAAAACCCGTGCCGTGCCAGGCGCGTAACTCGCGGAGGCAAACAGCGCCTGCATATCGGGCGTGGCGCTTTCCGGCAAAGCCTTGAAGGAAGCCGCGAGAAGCGATGCCGCATAGGTCAATACGCCGCGCCCAAGCACCGCGAATTTCAGCACCTCACCGGCCAGGCGCAGGCCGCGCGTGCGTTCATTCAGCGTCGCCACATCCTTCACCACGGCTTGCACACGCACCAGGAAATGATCCTGGAAATTCCGTCCCACGCCACGCAATTCATGCTGCACGGGAATGCCAAGCCCCGCCAGATGATCAGCATCACCAACACCGGAAAGTTGCAGGATGTGCGGCGAACCAATTGCACCGGCGGAAAGGATCACCTCCACCGCCGCATCTGCGCGTTCAACGGCGCCACCGCGGGAAAACTCCACCCCCACGGCGCGCTTGCCCTCGAACACCACGCGATGCACCAGCGCATTGGTCACCACGCGCAAATTGGGCCGGCCCATGGCAGGGCGCAGATAGGAACGCGCGGCACTGGCGCGGAACCGCCCGCCGCGCGTTTGCTGCACCCAGCCAATGTGATCACCAAGCCCATGCGGCAGATCGTTCAAATCATCGCGGTAATCCCAGCCCATTTGCTGGCCCGCTTCAATCGCCGCCTGACACAATTCCGGCTGGTCTTGCGATGGAGAGGTATAGAGATAACCATCCTTGCTATGCGCCGCCCTGTCCGGCCCTTGCCATTTCTCGGATTTGTTGAAGTAAGGCAGTACATCACCCGAAGACCAGCCGCGATTTCCAAGCTGCGCCCAGTGATCATAATCTTCCGGCTGGGAACGGATATAGATCATGCCATTGATCGAACTTGAACCGCCCAAAACGCGCCCGCGCGGATAATTGATTTCGCGCCCATTCAGCCCGGACTCACGATCCGCCTTGAAGCCCCAGGTCAGCGTCGGGTGATCGAGCAATTTCATGTAGCCCGCAGGAATATGGATCAGCGGGTTCCAATCCTTGCCGCCCGCTTCAATCAGCAGCACCTGATTGCCTGGGTCTTCCGACAGGCGATTGGCGAGTACGCAACCAGCCGAACCACCGCCAACGATAACGTAATCAGCCTTCATCGTGCTTCCTTACTTTTTTGGGGCACTTCAATCGAAGCGCAAACCCCAACCCAATCATTCATACATCACGCGGCAGGACATCCAGACCTCCCCGCGATTTCAGGCAACAAGCGGCTATTGCGCGATGAAGCCGCCATCAATCACCAATTCCGTGCCGGTGATGAAGGATGCCTCATCGGAAGCGAGGAACAGCACGCCATAGGCAACCTCAATCGGCTCACCCAAGCGGCGCAGCGGTGTCAGCGGAATCTTGGCTGACCGCCCCGGCCCATTCGTGCCCCCCAACATCGGCGGCAGATAACCGGGATGGACGGAATTGACGCGCACCCCCTGCGGCCCCCAACGCACCGCAGCATTCTTCGTGAGCAACCGCACCGCGCCCTTGGAAGCCGAATAGCCCGGATGCCCTTCCGCACTGCTCACAAACCCCATGATGGAGGAGATATTGACGATCGAACCCTTGCCCTGCTGCGCCATCACCTGGCCCACCAAAGTGGTGCCCAAAAATACGCCTGTGGCATTGATGGACATAAGCTGATTCCAGCCTTCCAAGGACAGCATATCACCAACTGCGCTGCCGCTGATGCCTGCATTATTCACCAGCACATCAATGCGCCCATAATCGGACAGCGCCTTTTCAATCAGCCGCTTCCAATCCGCTTCCTGCGCCACATCCATGGCGATGAAACTCGCGCGCCCCTGGCTTGCGGTGATGTCAGCCGCCAGCGCCTCACCCAAATCAGCGCGACGATCCGCGATGATCACCGCGGCACCTTCCTTGGCGAAAAGCCGCGCTTCCGCTTCGCCCATGCCATGCGCGCCGCCGGTGATGATGGCAACCTTGTCCTTGAGCCGCATTTCCGTTTCCTTCCCTTCCCTAAACCCGTTGATACCAGGCCTTGCTTCGCATCACGATCGCCACAACCGAAAGCATGACCGGCACTTCCACCAGCACGCCAACCACGGTGGCCAAGGCCGCACCCGAATCAAATCCAAACAGACTGATCGCCGCTGCGACGGCCAATTCGAAGAAATTGCTCGCGCCAATCAGCGCCGATGGCCCCGCCACCGCGTGCGCGGAACCGCATTGCCGGTTCAGCCAATAAGCCAGGCCCGCATTGAAATAGACCTGAATAATGATCGGCACCGCCAGCAGCGCAATCACCAAAGGCTGCGCGATAATCTGCGGTCCCTGAAACCCGAACAGCAGCACCAGCGTCAGCAATAGCGACGCCAACGAAATTAGCCCAAGCCGCCGCAGCACCGCGGCCAGCGCTGCCTCCCCACCCCGCGCCAGCAAGCGCCGACGCCAAAGCTGCGCCAGGATCACCGGCAGCAAGATGTAGAGCAGCACTGAAAGAAACAGCGTATCCCATGGCACGATAATCGCCGAAAGCCCCAGTAAAAACCCAACCAGCGGCGCAAAGGCGATGATCATGATTGCGTCATTCAACGCCACCTGGCTCAAGGTAAAATTAGGCTCCCCTTCCGAAAGATTGGACCAGACGAATACCATCGCTGTGCAGGGTGCCGCGGCCAATAGGATCAAACCCGCGATATAGCTTTCAATCTGCGCTTCCGGCAGCCAGGGTCGGAACAGCCAGCCAATGAACAACCAGCCCAGCAGCGCCATGCTGAAAGGCTTCACCAGCCAATTCACGCCAACCGTCACCAAAATGCCGCGCCAATGCTGGCCCACTTCCGCGATGGCACCAAAATCCACGCGCAGCAGCATCGGGATGATCATCAGCCAGATCAGCACCGCGACAGGCAGATTGACCTTGGCGATATTCGCTTCACCCAAAAGGCGAAACGGCCCCGGCATAATCGTGCCAAGCCCAATGCCCACAAGGATGCAGAGCGCGACCCAAAGGCTCAGATAGCGTTCGAAGAAGCCAAGCCCGGCTTTTGCCTTATCCATCGTGGCCAAACCTAACCGGCGCTTTTCACCGTATTGGGCGATTGCATCGAAACGCCCGCCCATTCCTCATAAAGCTGCGCGACCGAGGTCATATCCGCATCCGGGCCAAAGCGATTCTTGGCGATGCTCAGCATTTCCCGCGCCAAGGCCGCCATGGGTGCGGAAAGCCCAAAGGCGGCAAATTCCGCGACCGCCAGCGACAAATCCTTGGAGACGATGGCATTGCTCGCCCCACCCGAAAACTTCCCATTCAAGACAGCGCGCGGAAATTTCGTAACCGTGGAGCTATTCCGTCCTGTGCTGGCATTGATCACATCGCACATCAGCGCGGTATCAATGCCCGCCTTGGCGCCAAGCGCAAAAGCCTCGGACGTCAACACCATGCCAGCCAGGGAAAGCAGATTATTCGCGAGCTTCATGGTCTGGCTGAGGCCAGGCGTATCGCCAATGGTAAAAACATTGCGCCCCACCACCTGCAAGAGCGGCATGACTTCATTCAGCGCATCCGGTGCGCCGGAAGCGATCACCGCAAGCGCGCCGGTCTCTGCCCCCGGCACGCCGCCGCTGATGGGCGAGTCAATCAGCGCGATGCCCTTCTCAGCAAGCCCCGCTGCAATGCGCCGCATGGCCGCGCTGCCGATTGTGGACATTTCGATATAGGTGCGGACTGCGCCTGGCATTCCGGCAATACCCTCAGCGCCCAGGGCCACGCGTTCTGAGATTTCGGCACTCGGCAGGCAGGCAAAGACCATGCTGCATTGCGCGGCAACCGCAGCGACGGAACCCATGGCCTCGGCCCCCGCTTCGGTGGTGCGCTGCATCGCCTCCGCGCGCGGATCAAAGACCAGAATGCGCTTGCCCGGATTGCGCTGCGCCCAATCCGCCATGCGCGTTGCAATCGGGCCACCCATGGCGCCCAGACCCAGAAAACCGATGCGTTCCATTTCCATGGCGCTGCCTTCCTCCCGAAATCGAGGGGCAGTCTTCAC
>JBIIIE010000189.1:0-5827 GCA_044235135.1 Roseomonas sp.
GCGTAAGCCAGCATTTCCGTGACCTGACTGGCACACTTGGCCTTTCCAATGATGATTTCATCCGCACCACGGAAGCGCGCCACAAGGCCGCCTGCACCGCACTGTGGGAAGAATTGGCCAAGCGCGATGAGATTTATCTCGGCCATTATGAGGGCTGGTATGCGGTGCGGGATGAGGCGTTTTACGGCCCGGATGAACTGAACGAACGCGACGGCGTGAAATACGCGCCATCAGGCGCGCCGGTGGAATGGGTGCGGGAGCCTTCCTATTTCTTCCGCCTGTCCAAATGGCTGCCGGAATTGCTGCGGCGTTATGATTTGCCGGAAGGCCACCCGGAGAGGATTGATGTGCAGCCTGAAGCGCGGCGCAATGAAGTGCGCGCCTTTGTGCAGCAGGGTCTCAAGGATTTCGCGGATAAGCCGGAAAAGCTCGATCTTTCCATCTCGCGCACCAGCTTTACCTGGGGCGTGAAGGTGCCGGGTGATCCCGCGCATGTGATGTATGTGTGGTTGGATGCGCTGACCAATTACATCACCGCGGCGGGGTATCCGAACACCAATGCCGAGCGCTGGAAATTCTGGCCGGCTGAGGCGCATTTCGTCGGCAAGGATATTGTGCGCTTTCACGCCATTTATTGGCCGGCCTTTTTGATGGCGGCGGGCATCGCGCCCGCGAAGCGTGTTTTCGCCCATGGCTGGTGGACGATCGAGGGGCAGAAAATGTCCAAATCCCTCGGCAATGTCATTGATCCGGTGGCTTTGGTGGAAGAATACGGGCTTGATCCGCTGCGCTATTTCCTGCTGCGCGAAGTGCCCTTCGGCGCGGATGGCGATTTTGCGCGCAAGGCCTTGGCCAATCGGTTGAATGGCGAATTGGCTGATGCGCTCGGCAATCTAGCCAATCGCACGCTGTCACTCATTCAGCGCAATTGTGATGGCAAGCTGCCGGATACCGCACCGGCGGTGGGCGATGATGTGGCGCTGCTGGAAGCACTCGCCGCCATGCCGGGGATGGTCGGCAAGCATGTGGAAGACCAGGCGTTTCACTTGGCGCTTGAGGAAGTGTTCCGCCTGGTGCGCGCCGCCAATGGCTATATCACCGCTCAGGCGCCTTGGGCCTTGAAGAAGACCGACCCGGTGCGGATGGCGGCGGTGCTGCGGCACCTTCATTCCGTGCTCCGTGGTGCGGCGACGGCGCTTCAGCCCTTCATGCCCGGCAGCATGGCTGCCTTGCTTGATCAGCTTGGCGTGCCGGAAGCTGCGCGGGATTTGGCTGCGCTGGCGACGCCTCTGCCCGCCGGCACCGCCCTGCCACCACCGAGCCCGCTGTTTCGCAAGATTGAGATCGAGGCCGCCTGATGCTGGTGGATAGCCATTGCCACCTCGACTACTATGTCGAGGCGGAAATCGCCGATGTCATTGCCCGCGCCAAGGAAGCCGGCATTGGCCGCATGGTCACGATCGGCACGCGTTTCGCGCAGGCGGAACAAGTGAAGGCACTGACCGAACGTTTTGACTGCGTTTTGGGCACCGTCGGCATCCATCCTCATAATGCCGGGGAAGGCCCGCTACCGGGGCCGGAGGCGTTGGCCGCGCTGGCCGATCATCCGCGCATCATCGGGCTTGGCGAAAGCGGCCTGGATTACTTTTATGACAAGGCGCCGCGCGACGCCCAGGCAGAGAATTTCCGCAACCACATCCGCGCGGCGCAGATCACCGGGCTGCCCTTGGCCATCCATGCCCGCCAGGCGGATGAGGATATCGCCGATATCCTGGCCGAGGAACGCGCGAGCGGCGGGGCCTTCCCCTTCCTGCTGCATTGCTTCAGCAGCGGGCGCAGCCTGGCGGAGCGCGCCGTGGCGATGGGGGGATATATCTCCTTCTCGGGCATGCTGACCTTCCCGAAAAGCGAGGAGTTGCGCGACATTGCGCGCGATATCCCCGCCGACCGGCTGCTGGTGGAAACCGATGCGCCTTACCTTGCCCCGGTTCCCTTCCGCGGCAAGCGTTGCGAACCCGCCATGGTGGCGCATACCGCCAAGGTGCTGGCCGGGGTCCGGGGGCTGGAAATTGCCGCGCTGGAAGACCTCACCACGCGCAATTTTGAAACCCTCTTCCCAAAGGCCGCCTGAGGCTTGGTTACGGTCACGATCCTTGGCTGTGGTGGTTCGGCCGGCGTCCCACTGATTGGCGGCGCCGATGGCAGGGGCGATTGGGGTGCCTGTGACCCCTCGGAGCCGCGCAATCGGCGCACCCGATCCTCGATTCTGATCGAAGGCGATCAGGGGCAAAGGCTGCTTGTGGATGCGGGGCCGGATATGCGCGCCCAATTCCTGGCGGCAGGCGTGGGGGCGGTGGAGGCGATTCTGTTCACCCACCACCATGCCGATCATGTCATGGGCACCGATGAAACCCGCGTGCTGAACCGCATCACGGGCAAGCCCTTGCCCATATATGGCATGGCAAGAACCCTCGATAACCTACGGCAGCGCTTTGATTATGCCTTCCTGCCCGCGGTCGGCCCCTGGTTTTTTCGCCCCGCCCTTGAAGCGACCGAGGTCTCGCCCGGTGATACGGTGGAGATTGCCGGGCTGCCCATCACCCTGTTCAGCCAGGATCATGCGGTGATGGAAACGCTCGGCCTTCGAATCGGTGGCTTCGCCTATTCTACCGATCTGGTGCGCCTGCCGGCGGAAAGCATGGCGCTTCTTCATGGTCTGGATACCTGGGTTGTGGGATGCTTCCAGCGTGCGCCCCATAAGGTGCATGCGAACCTGGATCAGGTGCTTGAATGGGTAAGCATTTTGCAGCCGCGCCGGACGGTCTTGACCCATATGGGGAGCGATCTGGATTATGGCTGGCTACGCCGCACCCTGCCGCCGGGGATCGAGCCCGGCTATGATGGCATGGTGTTGCAACCAGGCGCTCTGCCAGGGCGTTGACCCGGGCGGGAAAATGGGCGCATTGCATTTGTGCCTCCTGGCCGCCGCACCACATGCAGGGTCAGGCAAAAGTGATGAAAGGCGGCCCGCTTGCCGCGAAAGGATGAGCTGATGATCAGGGATCGTGACCCGGTTGATGTCTACAATAACACCTTGGTGCCCATGGTGGTCGAACAGACCGCGCGTGGTGAGAGGGCTTTTGACATCTATTCCCGCCTTTTGAAGGAACGCATCATCTTCCTGACCGGGCCGGTTTTTGACCAGGTATCCTCCCTGATCTGCGCCCAGTTGCTGTTTCTGGAAAGCGAAAACCCCAACAAGGACATCGCCTTCTACATCAATAGCCCGGGCGGCGTGGTTTCATCCGGCCTCGCGATGTATGACACCATGCAATATATCCGCAGTCCCGTGAGCACGGTTTGCATCGGGCAGGCGGCGTCCATGGGGTCATTGCTGCTGTGTGCCGGCGCCAAGGGCAAGCGCTATGCGCTGCCCAATAGCCGCGTGATGGTGCATCAGCCATCCGGCGGGGCGCAGGGGCAGGCCACCGATATCGAAATCCAGGCGCGCGAAATTCTCAAGCTTCGTCAAAGGCTTAATGAGATTTACGTACACCATACCGGCCAGGCCATTGACGCCATTGAACGCAAGCTGGAACGCGACAGCTACATGTCCGCAGAAGAAGCGCGTGATTTCGGCCTGGTGGACCATGTGGTTGAAAAGCGCCCGGTGCCGGCTGCGGATGCCGCGCCGGCATGATGGCTGGCGCCGCCGCCCGGCTATGCTTTCCCCGGCAGGCTTCGGGGAGTATGATGTGTGAATCGCGGCCCGCAAATGGCGGCCGCATGGAGACGGTATGAGCAAGTCCGGCGATTCCAAGAATACCCTCTACTGCTCCTTCTGCGGGAAGTCGCAGCATGAGGTCCGCAAGCTGATCGCTGGGCCAACGGTCTTCATTTGCGATGAATGCGTGGAACTCTGCATGGATATCATCCGTGAAGAGCATAAGACGCATATGGTGAAGTCCCGCGATGGCGTGCCGACACCGAAGGAAATTTGCAAGGTTCTGGATGATTATGTGATTGGCCAGGAACACGCCAAGCGGGTGCTTTCTGTGGCGGTCCACAACCATTACAAGCGGCTTGGGCAGGGCGGTAAGGGTGCCGATGTTGAGATTGCCAAATCCAACATCATGCTGCTGGGGCCGACCGGTTCGGGCAAGACGCTGCTGGCCCAGACTCTGGCCCGCATTCTTGATGTGCCCTTCACCATGGCGGATGCAACCACCCTGACCGAAGCGGGTTACGTGGGTGAGGATGTGGAGAATATCATCCTCAAGCTGCTGCAAGCCGCCGATTACAATGTGGAACGCGCGCAGCGCGGCATTGTCTATATTGATGAAGTGGACAAGATCAGCCGCAAATCGGACAATCCTTCCATCACGCGTGACGTGAGCGGGGAAGGGGTGCAGCAGGCGCTGCTCAAGATCATGGAAGGCACCGTCGCTTCCGTGCCGCCACAGGGTGGGCGCAAGCATCCGCAGCAGGAATTCCTGCAGGTGGATACCTCCAATATCCTGTTCATTTGTGGTGGCGCCTTTGCCGGGCTTGAAAAAATCATCAGCGCCCGCGGCAAGGGTTCGGGCATTGGCTTCGGTGCCGAGGTGCGAGACCCGGATGAACGCCGCACCGGCGCAATTCTGCGTGAGGTGGAGCCTGAGGATTTGCTGAAATTCGGCCTGATCCCGGAATTCATCGGTCGCTTGCCTGTGCTGGCAACGCTTGAAGATCTGGACGAAAAGGCGCTGATCGAAATCCTGACCAAGCCCAAGAATGCGCTGGTCAAGCAATATGGCCGCCTGTTCGAAATGGAAGGTGCCAAGCTGACCTTTACGGAAGACGCGCTGCGCGCGGTGGCAACGCGCGCCATTCAGCGCAAGACCGGCGCGCGCGGCTTGCGGTCCATTATGGAATCCATCCTGCTGGATACCATGTTCGAATTGCCGGGGCTTGAGACGGTGGAAGAAGTTGTGGTGAACAGCGAGGTGGCCGAAGGCCGTGCCCAGCCGCTGTTCATTTATGGCGAACGTGCCGCGGAGCAATCCTCAGCCTGAGGTGATTGTGTCAAGGCCTTGTGGGGGCGTCGGCAAGGACCAAAATATAATCTCTTGACGCCCCGCCTGAGCCGCCCTTGGGCAGGCCGGGTGCCGACTGTCCATAGTGAGGTCACATGACTGAAGCATTGCATGGTGATATCCTTCCTGTCCTGCCATTGCGGGATATCGTCGTATTTCCGCATATGATCGTGCCGCTTTTCGTGGGCCGGGAGAAATCCGTGCGCGCCCTGGAAGCGGTGATGAAGGATGACAAGCAGATTTTGCTGGTTGCCCAGAAAAATGCCGGCCAGGATGATCCTGGCGCGGATGATCTGTTCCAGATCGGCACGATTTCCACGGTGCTGCAATTGCTGAAGCTGCCCGATGGCACGGTGAAGGTGCTGGTCGAAGGCGGGCGGCGCGCGCGCGTGGCCGGCTACAAGGAAACCTCGCCCTATTTCGAGGCCTTTGTCGAAAAGATCGAAGAAGCGCCGGTTGAAGGGCGTGAGACGGAAGCGCTCGCGCGCACCGTGGTCGCGCAGTTTGAGCAATACATCAAGCTCAACAAGAAGATCGCGCCCGAGGTGCTGGTTTCGGTCAATCAGATCGAAGATGCCTCAAAGCTCGCTGATACCATTGCGTCGCATCTGGGCCTGAAAATCCCGGAAAAGCAGGAATTGCTCGAACTGCCTTCCGTTGCTGCGCGGCTTGAAAAGGTCTTCGCCCATATGGAAGGCGAGATCGGTGTGCTGCAGGTGGAAAAGCGCATCCGCAGCCGTGTGAAGCGGCAG
>JBIIIE010000190.1:0-5826 GCA_044235135.1 Roseomonas sp.
CGCCATCGGAATGAAGGATGCGATGATCGAAACCGGAATGGCAACGGCGGGAATGATGGTGGCGCGCACTGATCGCAGAAACAGGAAGATCACGCCCACCACCAGCGACAGCGCGATCATCAGCGCGTGTTGCACCTCATAGATGGATTGCGCGATGAAAAGGCTTTCATCATAGCCGATGGTGGCATCAACGCCGGGCGGCAACGTTGGTTTGATGCGTTCCAGTTCCGCCTTCACACCATCGGCCACCGAAAGCGTATTGGCGGTGGACTGGCGCAAAATGCCAAGGCCAATGGCGGTCCGGCCATTGATGCGATAGCCGCCGCGCGTATCCTCAGGCCCAACCTCAACCCGCGCTACCTCACCCAGCAATACCTGCGCGCCCCCGCTGCCGCGCGCCACCACCACCTGGCGGAATTGCTCGGGAGTGCTCATCCGCGTGTCGGTGCGCACGGTCAATTCGCGGGCGGAGCTTTCCAGCCGCCCGCCGGGCAATTCCACATTCTCGCGCCGGATCGCGTCTTCCACATCCTGCACCGTCAGCCCACGCGCGGCGAGCGCTTGCCGATCCAGCCAGATGCGCATGGAAAAGCGCCGCTCACCCAGCACCAGAACCTGCGCCACCCCTTCCACAATCGCCAACCGATCCACAATGCGCCGACGCGCGATATCGGTCAGGTCCAGCGGGGAAAGCGTTTCGGAATTGAGCGCGATCCACAAAATGGGCCGGCTATCGCCATCCACCTTTTGCACAATCGGCGTATCGGCCTGTTCCGGCAGGCGGGCGAGGGCACGCGCCACACGGTCACGCACATCATTGGCCGCACTATCCACATCACGCGTCAGGCGGAATTCCAAAGTGATCTGGCTGCGTTCATCGCGCGATTGGGATTGGATGGCTTTGATGCCCTCAATCCCCGCAACGGCGCCTTCAAGAATTTCCGTGATCTGATTATCCACCACAGGCGCCGAGGCGCCGCGATAGGTAGTGATGACTTGAATGATGGGTGGGTCAATTTTCGGGTATTCGCGGATCGGCATTTTATACAAGGCGGCGATGCCAAGCACGATCAGCATCAGGCTGATCACGGTCGCGAAAACCGGCCGCTTGATGGAGATATCGGAAAGAACCATGGCGATACCCCCTTGTTCAGCTTGTCGCGCGCGTAATGGTTTCGATGACGCGCACCGGCGCATCCGGGCGCAGGCGCTGAATGCCGCGCACCACAACCGATTCGCCGGCGGCAACGCCTTCGCGAATCTCAACTTCGCCGGGCAGGCGGAGCCCCAGTTTCACTTCCTGGCGTTTCGCGCGCCCATCGCGGATGACATAGACAAAGGCGCGATCCCCCACCGGGTCAATCGCCTCTTCCGGGATCAGCAGGGCGGTTGGGCGTTCTTCCAGCACCATTTCAACATTCAGGAACAGGCCCGGGCGCAGCGCTTCATCCGCATTGTCGAATTCGCTGATCACACGCACGCTGCGCGTTGCGGGGTCAATGCGCGTGTCAATGATGGCGACCTGGCCATTGAAACGCCGATCACCATAGGCAGTGCTGCGTGCGGTGACCTGCCTTCCCACCTGCACACGCGCCAAAAAGACTTCAGGGACGGAGAATTCAACCCGCACGCGGGAAAAATCATCAAGCGTCGTGATCGCCGTGCCGGGCTGGATCAGCGCACCAAGGCTGACCTGCCGCAGGCCCACGCGGCCGCTGAAGGGCGCCGTCACGCGCAATTCTTCAAGCTTTGCTTCGGATTGCCGCACACGGCCTTCCGCCTGGCGCGCCACCGCTTCCAACGTATCCAGCCGCTGCGCCGCGATGGTCTGTCCCGCCTGCAAGCCACGCCCGCGCTGCAACTGATTGCGCGCATCATCCAAAAGCGCGCGCGCCTGATCAAGCTCAGCAGAAACCGCGCCGGAATCAAGTTCCACCAGGGTTTCGCCCGCCTCAACCTTCTGGCCCTCGGTGAAACGGATATTGGTGACCATGCCAACAATCTTGCCGGTGATGGTGACCGCTTCGCGCGCACGCACCGTGCCGACACTTTCAACCTTATCCACCACCAGCCCCGTGCGCACCGGCTGCACCACAACGCCAATCGGGCCGGATGGGCCACCGCGCGCGGGACCCTGCGTGGCCGCGGGCTGCAGCCCCACCAAGGCGAGCGGCGCGGGCAGGCCGTATTCCTCGCCCTTGAAATGCCAAACGGCGCCAGCGCCGGCGATCACGGCCAAAAGACCTAGCTGCGTAATGGTGCGCATATCATTTCAATCCAAACCGACGCCGGAAGCCCGGCACCATGGCAGAGCGCGACCGCCAAGGCGGCCCCGAACTGCGGGACGGAGCTTGGCGAGATCACCAAACCCGGGAAGGCTTCTGCCGCGCCGCGAAGGCCGCGGCAAGTTGCACTTTTTTTAGATATGGGGTGCTCCCTCACCCGGCGCTACCCTGATGCAGCGCGCTTGCCGCCCAGGGACAATCTGGCGGAGCGGCGGCACGCCTTCATGGCAGGCTTCCGTCGCCTCAGCGCAGCGGGGCGCGAAGGCGCAGCCTTCCGGCACCTTATCGAGCATGGGCGGCGCGCCAGGGATGGTGGTGAGCCGCTTGCCACGCATGCCGGCGTGGACTGTCGCGCCCAAAAGCCCCTTGGCATAGGGGTGCAAGGGGCCGGCCATCAGCGCGCCGACAGGGCCTTCTTCCACCACCTTGCCGGCATACATCACCGCCACGCGGTCAGCGATTTCGCCCGCAACGCCAAGGTCATGCGTCACAAACACCACCCCCATGCCAAGCTTTTCCTGCAAGGAACGCAGCAGCAGCAGCACCTGGATTTGCACCGTGGCGTCCAAGGCCGTGGTCGGTTCATCGGCCAGCAGCAGCTTGGGCCGGCAGGCCAGCGCCACCGCAATCATGGCGCGCTGTCTGAGGCCCCCGGATAATTCATGCGGATAGGCAGAAAGCCGCCGCTTGGCTGAGGGGATTTGCACCAATTCCAGCAATTCCAACGCCCTGGCATCGGCGGTGCTGCGGCTTGCCCCTTCATGGCGCTGCACGGTTTCCGCAATCTGCCGCCCGATGGTGAATACCGGGTCCAGCGCCGTCATGGGTTCCTGGAAGATCATCGCCACATCGCCGCCGCGGAAATCGGCAAGCTGGCCTTCATTCATGGCCTGCACATCGCGCCCGGCAACCTGGATTTCGCCGGTAACCTTGGCGGTCTTCGGCAAAAGCTTCATCAGCGCGCGGAGTGTCACGGATTTGCCGGAACCGGATTCACCCAGGATGCACAGCACCTCCCCGGCGGCGAGGTCCAGATCCACGCCATTGACGGCATGCACGGTGCGGTCGCGGCTTTCGAACTTAACATGAAGATCGCGCAGCCGGATCAGCGGCGCCTCAGGCGTTGGTTTCAAGGCCGCGCTCATGCCGCGATCCCCCCAGCTTGGCTATGGCCACTTCCGGGCAGCGCCATGTGGCAAGCGGCGGTGTGGCCGGGGCTGAGGGTTGCCGCCACTGGCGGGTTTTCAGCGCAAATCGCCTCGGCGAAGGGGCAGCGGGTGCGGAAACGGCAGCCGGAAGGCGGGTTCACCGGATTGGGCGGGTCACCCGTCAAGGGCGGTTCGGTTCGGCGCTGCGACGGGTCCATGGAAGGCCGCGATGCCAAAAGGGCGCGGGTATAGGGATGCGCCGGGCGGGCATAAATCTCATCCACCGGGCCTTCTTCCACCACCTGGCCCAAATACATCACCAACACACGATCACTGATATAATGAACCACATTCAGGTCATGGCTGATGAACACATAGGTCAGGCCGAAGCTTTCCTTGAGGTCCACGAGCAGGTTCAGGACCTGCGCCTCCACGCTTTTATCAAGCGCCGAGACCGGTTCATCCAGAATGACCAAGCGTGGGCGGAGGGCAAGCGCGCGGGCAATATTCACCCGCTGGCGCTGACCGCCCGATAATTCATGCGGGTAGCGGCGGGCGAATTGCGCGGGCGCGAGGCCGACGGCGGCGAGCAATTCCCGCGCCCTTTCGCGCGCTTCCGGCCCCGGCACGCCGTGGACTTCAGGCGCGAAGGCGATGCTGTCTTCAATCGGCAGGCGGGGATTCAGGGACGCGTAGGAATCCTGGAACACCATCTGCACCTGGCGCCTGTAGTCTTTCAGCGATATCCCCCCGCCCAGATCATCCCGGCCAACGGGGTCGCCATCAAAAATCATCTCGCCCGCGCCGGGGTCGAGCAGGCGCATCAGGAGCCGGGCGGTGGTGGATTTGCCGCAGCCGCTTTCGCCCACAATGCCCAAGGTCTCCCCCTTGCGCACCGTCAGCGAGACGCCGTCCACCGCGCGCACCTCCCCCATCTGGCGGCCAAACAGGCCACCCCGGATGGGGAAATGCTTCACAAGGCCACGGGTTTCGAGCAAGGGCTGGGCGGCGCCGCCGCGATCTGGGGCAGGAGGGGGCAAAACCATGATCCTTGCTAAGCAAACCCTATGCCGCCTGGAGAGCGCACCCGACCGGCTTTTGGGCGATTTTTCGCCCAAAACTTAGTCATAATGCCATGCTCTTTGCAAATTAACCCGGCCCGCGGTGTTGCCGCGTTTCCTGCGGGGCTGGTTCCGCGTTAGAAAGTTCTTGTTCCAGGAGGGCCAATGCCATGCGCGCCATATTCGTCATGATCAAATGCGAGATGGGCCAAGCCTATCGCGTGGCGCGCGAGATGGCCGACGGCATTCCGGAGCTTTCGGAAATGCATTCCATTTCCGGGCAATATGATCTGCTCGGGAAATTCTACCTGGAAGCGGGGCGCGATATCGGGCTTTTCGTGGTGGAAACGATCCAAACCGTGCCCGGCGTGAAGGACACCTATACGCTGCAAACCTTCAACGCGTTTTCCGGGCGCGGGGGATAAGGCACCGCGCCCAAGACCCGCTTAATTCTGCGGCATGCCTTCCGGCACAATGGTCCGCACCAGGCTGGCGTCGAGCGATTCATAGGCATGATAGCCAATCGTCTCATATAGCGCGGCGCGGGTTTGCATGCGCCCGACCATATTATGCGTGCCGCCATCGGTCTTGATTGCGCTGTATAAATCTTCCATCGCGCGGGCCGCGATGCGCAAATGGCTCACGGGCCAGATCACCATAGCATAGCCCATCTGCTGGAATTCAGTGGCCGTGAAAAACGGCGTGCGGCCAAATTCAGTCATATTCGCCAAAAGCTTCACGCCCGGCATGCGGGCTGCGAATTCGCGGAACATCTCAGCTGTGGTCAAGGCTTCGGGGAAGATCGCATCGGCGCCCGCTTCCAGGTAGCGCTTGGCGCGGCCAACGGCGGCATCCATGCCTTCGCTTGCCACCGCATCGGTGCGCGCGATGATCACCAGATTGCGCCGCGCCTTCCGCGCTGCCGCAACCTTGGCGGCCATTTCATCCACCGGGGCCAGTTTCTTGTCGTTCAAATGGCCGCATTTCTTGGGCAGCAACTGGTCTTCCAGATGCACGGCGCCGGCGCCGGCTTCTTCAAAGCAGCGCACCATGTGCATGACGTTGAGCGCCTCACCATAGCCGGTATCGCCATCCACCAGAACCGGCAGGCCGGAAGCGCGCACCACCTGGCGCACATGCCAGGACACATCATCCACCGTGATCATGCCAAGATCGGGCAGCCCCATGGTGGCGGACATGGCAGCGCCTGACATATAGAGCGCCTCAAACCCCGCCTTTTTCGCCAGCAAGGCCGCAATACCCAAATGCGCGCCCGGCATTTGCAGGATTTCCGGCGCGTCCAGCAGGCGGCGGAACCGCACCCCCGCGGGT
>JBIIIE010000192.1:0-5822 GCA_044235135.1 Roseomonas sp.
CGTTCTTCCGCCATTTCCAGAATGATCTTCACATTGAAGCCAAGCTTGCCACCACGTTCCGCCAGCACCGCTTCAAGCGCTGCGATATTCAGCGCGTGCTGGCCCTTATTGTCGGCGGAACCGCGACCATACCAGCGGCCATCTTCTTCGTGTAATTCCCAAGGCTTCAGCCCCGGGCGCCATTGCTCATCCAGGCCGCGCACGGTATCGCCATGGCCGTAAAGCAGCACGGTTGGCTTTGCCGCATCCTCAATCCGCACCCCCGTCAAAATCGGGCCGAAGCCTTCCAGTGGATTGGGATGAATGGTGACGACAAAGCCCAGCCTTTCCAACCACGGCCCAATCGCGCCTTCCAAATAATGCCGCAAATCCGCCTCATGCCCCGGTTCCTGCGCGGTGGAGGGGATGGCGACAAGATCGGTCAGCAATGTCTTGTAGCTGCCATCATCGAAGTAAGTTGCGGCGCGGGCAAGCGCGCCTTCGCGGCTGGACATGACCTACCCCTCAAACAATCTGGTTGAACAGCGCGGCCTCGCCCCGCCATTGCCGGTTCAGATTTTCCATCATCATGTCCAGCACATTGTCTTCGTATTTATGAGTCTCACCCCCGGTATGCGGCGTGACCAGGACATTGGGCATGGTCCAAAGCGGGCTTGCTTCCGGCAAGGGTTCATCCACCGTCACATCCAAAGCGGCACCCGCGATGCGCCCAGCCTGCAAGGCAGCGATCAGCGCGGGTTCATCCACCACACGCCCGCGCGCGACATTCACCAGATGCGCGGTTGGCTTCATGGCGGCAAGCGCGGCAGCACCAATCAGGCCGCGCGTTTCATCCGTCAGCGGGCAGGCCAGCACCACGAAATCGGCGCGCGGCAAAAGCGCTGGCAGATTCTGAAAAGAATGCACCTCATCCGCGCCATTAGCGCCGGCCGAGGCATCACGGCGCACGCCAATCACCTGCATGTCCAAAGCCTTGCAGATGCGCGCGATGCGCCCGCCGATGCGCCCGGTGCCGACCACAATCACGGTCTTGCCGCCGGCTTCATCCTCGCGCTTGGCGAAATCGCCCATCATGCCGCGCCAGAAGCGCTTGGCCTGGTTGTCGCGCGCTTCCGGCACGCGGCGGAGAATGCCAAGCATCAGCGCAATCGCATGTTCGCTGACGGCATTGGCATTGCAGCCCTGAGCACTTGCCAGCCTGATGCCCGCCGCGCGCATCACATCGCGGTCATATTGATCCGTCCCGGCGCTGGCGGATTGGACAAAGCGCAGCCGAGGGGAAAGCTTCGGCAAATCATTCCGCCACAGCCCGGAACAAACCAGCACATCGGCACTGCCTATCCGCGCATCCAGATCATCACGGTTGCGCACCTCGAAGAAATCAATCCCGGTGCCGCGCAGCGCGAAGCGATCGGCAAAGCGATAGGCAACATGGGCGAAGCAGATGGTCATTTTCTCGCGCGGCGGCAGCATGGGGTTCTCCTAGGGTCGTCTTGGCCGAGACCCTGAAACGCCAAGGCCGGGCGCGCAAGGGGTGGCGCTTGACGCCGGGGGCTTGGGGAAGCTTCCATGATGGCGGGCAGAAAGGGGCAAACCAGGCAGCAAAGCCCGATGGGAGGAAGCATCATGAAACGCGTCATCACGGCCCTGGCCGCGCTTTGTCTGGGTCTTGCCCAGCCCGCCGCCGCGCAGGATTTTCCCAATCGCACCATCAATATGCTTGTCGTCTTCGCACCCGGTGGTGCCACCGATGTGCTGGCGCGCATTGTGGCCGACCACATGATGAAAACGCTGAACCAGCGCGTCACGGTGGAAAATGTCTCGGGCGCCGGTGGCACCATTGGCGGGGCGCGCGGTGCGCAGGCCGCCCCGGATGGTTATACGCTGACGGTGGGCAGCCTGGGCAGCCATTCGGCCGCACCTTCCATCTATCGGTCCATCCAATATGACCCGCGCGAATTGCAGCCGATTGGCCTGATTGCCGGAACGCCGCTGTTTTTCGTGGTGCGCAATGGCTTCCCGGCCCAGACCATGCAGGAATTCCTCGCCCGAGTCCGTGCCAATCCGGGCCAGGTTTCCAATGGCAATGCCGGGATCGGTTCCACCAATCATCTGGCCTGTTCGCTCTTTGCGCATCTGACCGGGGCGCGGATGAATGACATTCCCTATCGCGGTGAAGGCCCGGCCTTGAATGATGTGGTGGCGCAACAGGTGGATAGCGCCTGCCTGCTGGCGCCCGCTGCCGTGCCGCAAATCCAGGCCGGCACCATGCGCGGCCTGCTGACGGCGGCCACCACACGCAACCCCAATGCGCCTGGCGTGCCCTCAGCGCCCGAAGCCGGGGTGCCTGACTATATTTTCCAAGGCTGGAACGCGATTTTCGCCCCGCGCGGCACGCCGGCCCCGGTGGTACAAAAGCTGGATGAGGCCTTGCGCGCTGCGCTGAATGATCCCGCCATCCGCAAGCGCATTGAAGATCTCGGCTCCATCCCCGCCGCCGCGGATCAGCAAGGGCCGGAAGCGCTGGCGCGGCTGGTGCGGTCTGAGGTGGATCGCTGGGCCACCGTGGTCCGTGCCGCCGGCATTCAGCCGCAATAGAAGAAGGGTTTGGCTGGTCGGGGCGAGAGGATTCGAACCTCCGACCTCCTGTACCCAAAACAGGCGCGCTAGCCAGGCTGCGCCACGCCCCGAACGCGGCGCACCCTATGGGCAGCGGCGGCGCGGGGCAAGCCCTATCTTGCTGGGGCTTGACCATGGGGACAATCCGGCGCATCGCGCGAAGAAGTTTCTGCGCCGCGCTGCGGCGTTTCCGACAATCAGATGAGGTCCCTTGCTCGCTCTTCGTGTCATTCCCTGCCTGGATGTTAAGGATGGTCGCGTCGTCAAGGGCGTGAACTTCGTGGAATTGCGCGACGCCGGGGACCCGGTGGAACAGGCGCGCAATTATGATCGCGAAGGCGCCGATGAGATCACCTTCCTTGACATCACGGCCTCTGCCGAGAACCGCGATACGATCCTGGATGTGGTTTCCCGCACGGCGGCTGAGGTCTTTATTCCGCTGACTGTTGGTGGCGGCGTGCGGAGCGTGGATGATGCGCGCCGGCTTTTATTGGCCGGCGCTGACAAGGTTTCGATCAATTCGGCGGCGGTTGCCGACCCCGAACTGGTGCGCCGCGCGGCGGAGGCTTTCGGCAGCCAGGCCATTGTTGTCGCGATTGATGCGCGCCGGCGCGAGGTTGGCACTGGCTGGGAGGTCTTTACCCATGGCGGGCGGCGCGGCACGGGCATGGATGCCATTGCCTGGGCCAGGCAGGTTGAAGCGCTCGGCGCGGGGGAAATCCTGCTCACCTCCATGGATCGTGATGGCACCAAGCAGGGTTTTGATCTTGAATTGACGGCGGCGGTGCGTGCCGCCACGCGCCTGCCGATTGTGGCATCCGGCGGTGTTGGGGAATTGCGCCATTTCGTTGAAGGCGCAAAAGCTGGCGCCACCGGCCTGCTCGCGGCCAGTGTTTTTCATTACGGTGTGTTCCGGATTGCCGAGGCCAAGGCCGCACTCGCCGCCGCTGGCCTGCCGATCCGACCCATCCCATCTGCTCAGGAGGCCGCGTAAATGGCCAAGGCGACAAAACCCGGCAAGGCAAAGCCTGCCAAGGCGAAACCCGCCGAAAAGGCGAAGAAGAAGCCCGGTGTCAAAAAGAAAATCGCCAAGAAAAAACCGGCATTGCCGCTGCCCGGTGGGATCAAGCTGAAGGGAGCCAAACTCCCCAAGCGCATTGGCAAGGTTGAAGCGCGGGTGCTGGAACCGCTGAGCGTTTCGGCCAACGGGGCGGAGGCGATGATCCTCGATCGGCTCTGGGAAACGGTGGAACAGCGTCGGCTTGCCGGCGATATCGCCACATCCCATTCCGCGCGGCTGATCGCGCGTGGCACGGCCAAGGTTGCGCAGAAATTCGGCGAAGAAGCGGTGGAATGCGTCATTGAAGCGACCATCGGCAATCGTGCCGCGACAGTGCTGGAATCAGCTGATGTGCTGTATCACCTGATCGTGATTTGGGTGGATGCGGGTATCCGCCCGGCTGAAGTCTGGGCCGAATTGGCCCGCCGCCAAGGTATCAGCGGTATCGCGGAAAAGGCCGCTCGACCCCAAGGAATCATCCGCGCGGCGGGCACCACGAAGCTGCCTTAACCCCTGAGGCGCAGCATTCAGCGCATCAGCGCCGCCTGATAGGCCGCCGCATCCAAAACCAGCGCCTGGCCAAAATCCGCATCCCGTTCAATCCCATCCAGCCCAGGGCAAAACTCCCGCAGCGCGGTGGACTCCAGCGCCGAAACCGGTGGGCGGAGCGCACGCAGCCGGGCCAGCACCGCGCCCATGGGTTGCTGCCCGGCGCGCAAGGCTGCCAGGGCGGTCGCCGCGGCCTCCACCCCGCCCGCTGTGCAAAGCGCCGGCAAAAGCCCTGCCCCCTGCAAGGGCCAGCCAGAGGGCATGATGATGCGCGACCAGCTCAGCTGCAATTCGCCACCATTGGGCAAGGGCAGCAGAATTTGCACCAGGCCCTTGCCCTGGGTTGCGGTGCCAAGCACGGCCGCCCGACCGCGCTCCGCCAAAGCCGCCGCCAGAATCTCCGCGGCCGAGGCAGTGCGCCCATCCACCATCACGACAATGGGCCGGCCCTGTGCCAGGTCAACATCAGAAAGGCTCCTGTAGCGACGATTGGCTTCGGGATGGCGCCCGGCGGTGCCCACAATCTCCCCGGCATCAAGGAAGATATCCGCCACCGCCACGGCCTGGGCCAGAACACCGCCGCGATTGCCGCGCAAATCCAGAACAATGCCGCGCGGCGGGTTGGCGCCAGCAAAGGCAGCCTCGACAAAGCCCGTCACCTGCGCCGAGGTCAGCGCCGTAAAGCCTGAGACGCGCAAATGCAGCACCCCATCGCGGGTTTCCGCCGTCACGGTTTCCACGCGCTGCGCAACCCGCTGCAGCGTCACATTCCGCCGGCGCCCGGCGCGCTGCGTCACCAGCGTCACCTCGGTCTCTGCGGCGCCTTCCAGCAGCAATTCGGCGCCTGGCAGGTCATTGGCGAAGACCATTTCATCATCCACCGTGACCAGCCGATCACCGACGCGAATCCCTGCCGCCGCCGCCGGGCCATCGCGCGTGACGGCGGCCACCACCACCTGGCCACGCTGCGCCGCAAGCCTGAGGCCGACACTGCCCTGCCCAAGCCGGCGTTCGCGGGCAAGCTGCGCCTCTTCCGGCGTCACGTAGCGGCTGAAAGGGTCAAGATGGCCGAAAATAGCGTTGAAACTGGCGCGCAGCAGCCCATCCCGGCCTTGATTGCGAAGTGCCGGAGAGGCAGCCCAGGCAGCTTGTTGAAACGGCAGCAACGCCTCGGCAGCGGTAACGCCAATGGCTTCCGGCTTGCTGCGCGCGGAATCACTGGGCAGCACCCGGCTGATCAAGGCACCACGCCCGCGCATCAGGCGCAATTCGCGCCCCTGCCGTTCAACCCGCAGGCTTGGATCATGCGCCGTGAAGCCCGCCAGGGCCCAGGTGATCAGATCGCTGGGCAGCGCGCGTTCCATATGCCGATCCAGAATGGCGGCGAAGCCCGCAGCGAAAACACCCTGCATTTCCTCACGCGGGAAGGGGGCGATAGCTTCATGCACCCCGGCGCGCGGGACTTCCTCCGCCAAGGCCGCCCCCAATGGCAGGGCGGGGGCAATCAACAGGATCAGGAAAGCAAACGAAACAAAGAAAACGCAGGCCCGCGCGCTAAGCGCCGCCCCCGCCGTGGCGGCATGGGCCGACCACC